>CABUGR010000044.1 GCA_902491135.1 uncultured Collinsella sp.
CCAGACCGCGCAGCACAAAAATCGGCAGCTCAACAAACAGGGGGCGGAGATGCAGCAGGTACATGCATCTCCGCCCCTTTTGCGTCGAGAAGTTATGCCGGCGACCCGAGCCGCCACGCTCGCGTTATCCGCGCTGCGGACCTGCAGTAGCCACAAGCGGTTCAAGGCCCAGCTCGCGTGCGTAATCCTCCTGCGTAAAAATCTCAATCAGCTCAAACGTGTCGGATTCGTCGTCAAACGCAAAGTGCAGCACCGAGCAGTTGCCCGGCACACGGTCGCGCTCGTCTGCCGCCGCGTCCTTCACGTGATCCATAAACTCCTTGATAGCCGAGCCATGACTTACCGCGAGCACGCACGCATGGTCCGGACGCTGCATAAGCTCGGTCAGCGTCGCCACCATGCGCTCGCGCACCTGCATCTGGCCCTCGCCGCCAAACTGACGATAGAAATCGCGCCACGGGCGCTCGGGCATAAGCATCACGCGCTCGGCCTCAAAGTCGCCAAAGAACCACTCGCGCAGTCCGTCCAGACGCTCGTACGCCAAGCCCGGCCACAGGTTGGCGATAGTCTGCTCGGTGCGATGAAGTGTGGAGGTGTAGGCATGATCGGGCTCAATGCCGCGCGCAAAAACATGCCGGCACGCGCCGCCTGGTCGCATCCCAACTGCGTAAGCGGCGAGTCACTCCAGCCCTGAATAATACGCTTAAGGTTGAATATCGTCTGTCCATGACGGACCAGATACAGATCTTTATTCATAGGGGTCCTTTCGTTCGTTACCAACCCAAGAGCGAAAACGCCCCGTCGCAATAGCCAAAATGAAGCACGGCACCGTTGTCGGGTAGTTCTCCCTCGCCAGTCACATACTCAAGAAACTCCTGGCAGGCTGAGCCGTGGGAAACCGCCAGCACGCAGTCGTGCTGCGGCCTGGCCATGATGCGGGACAGCGCCGCGACCATGCGCGACTGAAGCTGCACTTCCGACTCGCCGCCAAAGGCCACCGGATAATCGCCCCAGGGCTGCGGCGGCATCTCGCGATTTGATGTACCCTCCAGCGAGCCCAAATGCCACTCGCGCAGGTCATCGACCAGCTCTATCGAGCGGCCCTCACCAGCAATTAGCTCAGCCGTACGCCGCGCCCGGCCCAACGGGGAGGAATACACATGGTCAAAGGCCACGCCGCACGCCTCAAACGCCGCGCGCGTCGCCAGCGCCTGCTGACGCCCGCGCGCCGTAAGCGGCGAATCGTGCCAGCCCTGCAAAATGCTCTGCACATTGAGCTCAGTCTGCCCATGCCGCACCAAATACAGATCGGCCACATGTCCTCCTCTCGTACCACCACAAAGGGGACAGGTACCTTTGTGGTGGTTCACCGCCGGATCACACCGCGGCGACGCTCAGCTACACCAGCACGTCGGCAAGCGGACGCTTGGGCACGTGGTGCACCTGCGCCTCGTCACGCCAGTAATTAATTGAGCCGTCGGGGTTGGAATCGATCGCATCGACCACCTGAGTCTCGGCCGGAACGCCAAACGCCATGATCAGCTTGAGCTCATACTTGTCGTTATCGAGCCCCATGGCATCGATCGCGCGGGGCGTAAAGGCCTTGAACATGCAGGCTGCCACCTCGGGCGTGGCGCTGCGGGCGGCGAACATCATCGTCTGCGCGGCAATGCCCGTGTCGACCTCGGTAATGGGAGCAGCGGGCTTACCCGGAACGGCGCGCTCGGCCAAAATCGCGATGTAGCCGGTCGGGCGTTCGCCCTCGGCAGGACCCAGCCAATCCTTAAGCGCGCCGGCCCACGCAAGCTCATCAAATACGCGCGCGCAGTCCTCTGCACCGCTCACCACATGAAAACGCAGACGCTGAGCATTGGCGCCACAAGGGGCCAGGTGCGCCAACTCCGCCAGCTCGAGCAAAAACTCGCGCGGCACGCGCATGGACTCATCAAAGCGACGGCACGTGCGGGCGCGGCGAACCAACGCATCAAACGCGTCCAAGCCGAGCTTTTCGCAACCCTGCTTTGCCATCGACTCCGCGCTCGACGGCGCCGCGGGAACTGTTTCGTTCATAGGGACCCCCAATTTCGGGCAATTGTTCTTAGGAGAATCTAACCTAAAACCTAGGCAATTACATACAGCGGCGTAATGTTCTACAATTGTTGATTAATCCTCACTGGAGCGGGAACAAAAGTAACAATTCGGGAATGTGGGGCGGCAATTCGTCCTTCCCGCCCCATGCATCGGCGCCCTTGGGCGATACTTGTTGCAGCACTTTTGGCGTACGCCGCACGGAGAGCAATGAACGCGACGTGCACCGCACGGAAAGGAGACATTATGGGCATCTTTAAGAATGATGACCAAAAATCGAGCCAGTTTGGATTTGACGAGAAAAGCATGGCAGGCAAGGCCGTCAAGGCCGTGCGCTGGATTTACGCCATCACGGGCGTCTTGGCGCTCGTCGCCGGCATCGCACTGCTGTTTGCGCCCGCCAAGTCCCTCGTCTTCTTAACGACCGTCTTGGGCTTCTACTTTGTGATCACGGCCGCGATCAGGCTGTTTACCGCTGTTTTCGAGCCACTGCTGCCCACCGGCTGGCGCGTGACGAGCATCATCTCCAACCTACTCATTATCTTGGGCGGCGTCATAATCCTGCGCAACCAGGCCTTCTCGACCGCGACGCTCACCACGATGGTGGTTATCGTGGCCGGCTTTGGCTGGATCGTCGAAGGTGTCATGTCCATTCTGGAGTCCGAGCTTTCGTCCAACCGTGCCCTCGCCATCCTGAGCGGCGCGCTCTCCATCATCGCCGGCATGTTCGTGTTTATCTATCCGCTGTGGTCGGCCAAGATGCTCGTCATCTTTAGCGGCGCCGCACTGCTGGTGTTTGGCGTAACGCTGATTGTTCGCGCTATTCAATTTGGCAAACTGGTGCACTAGATGCCGCGAACGCTCTTTATTGATGCAGACGCCTGCCCGGTCACGCGCGAGTCGATTGACTGCGCGCGGCGGGCGGGCGTCGCCGTCGTTATCGCCGGCAACAGCACACAGAACCTGGAACGCCACATTCGCCGCGACGATCCGCGCGACGTCGAGCATGCGCGACGCGGATTTTGGGTCACGACGCTCGATGTGAGCGTGGGCGCCGACAGCGCCGACTTTGCCATTGTCGAACGCCTGCAGGCGGGCGACGTAGTCGTGACGCAGGACATTGGCTTGGCGAGCATGGTGCTCGGGCGCGATGCCGCCGCCATCGGCGTGCGCGGGCGCGTCTACGATAAGGCGACCATCGACATGCAACTGTTTATTCGCCACGAGGAAAAGAAGGTGCGCCGCGCCGGCGGTCGCACTCGCGGTCCGGCGGCATTTACCAGCGAAGACCGGGCCCGCTTTAAGCGCAACCTCACCGAGCTGCTGCGCTAACCAAGGTAGATTTTTGGGACGTGCCTAAAAATCTACCTTTTTGTTTTGGCAGCGGGGAATGCCCTGGTCACAGGGGTAGATCGTAAGACATGTCCCAATAATCTACTTAAAGGCCAACGGCGGATAGGATGAGGCCCCAGCCGGCACCGATGACGTACATCATGATCAGGAACAGGACGTTTTCGCGGGCGCTGCGGTTGGTGCGGAACAGCACCAGGTAGCCCACACCAGCAGAGATGAGCGTGCCGGCGAGCATCGGGGCCAGCTGCAGCGCGCCTTCCAGGTACAGTTGTGTGATGACGACGCTGGCCGAGCAGTTGGGAATCAGGCCGACAAGCGCCGAACCCAGGACGGCGAGCGTCTCGTTGCCACGCAGGAACTGCTCGATCGCGGACTCGCCGAAGGTCTCGAGCACGGCGACCAGAATCAGCGTCACCAGAAAAATGAATACCGATACCTGCACGGTGTGCGAGATGGCGCTGCGAATAATCGACAGGAGGGGCGCGCCCTCGTGAGAGCGGGAGTGACCGTGGCCATCATGGTGTTCATGCTCGTCCTCATGACCGTGATCGTGGCCATGTCCATGTTCGTGCTCGTCCTCGTCTTCATCGCAACCGCAATGGTCGCGCTCGCACAGCTCATGGATGTGATCGGCGCTCACGCCCGCCTCGGCCACCTCGTCGATGATGTCACCGCCGCTGTGGTCGTCATGCGCGCAGTTAACGTGCGCCGGATTGACAGTAGTCCCCAACACGGTACGACGAATCGCCGCATGCGCGCGAGCGTTACGACGCAGGCCGCGAATGGCGGCGTCCACGATAAAGCCCGTGATCAGCGCGATCAGTGCCTTCGAAGCCAAAAGCATCGCCATGGTCTGCACGGGCACCTGCTCGGCGAGCAACAGCGGCAGCATCTCATCGGAGGTCGAAAGGAACACCGCCACCAACGTGCCCAAGGTCACGACACGACCGGCGTACAGCGTTGCCGCCATTGCCGAAAAGCCGCACTGCGGCACCATGCCCAGCAACGAGCCAACCACGGGACCCGCGGCTCCGGCACGCTTGATGGCGCCGTTAACGCGGTTGCCCGCGACGTGCTCCAGGATCTCGAGGGCCAAATATGTCACCAATAAGAACGGTATCAGCGAGAGCGTGTCCTTGCCGGCGTCGAGCAGAATATCAATCAGCAAATCCATGACGGATGGAACCTTTCGTGTCTTTCGGCAGCATTGTAAAAGTCCTAGCGGTCAACTAGGGTATTGTAGTTGTCCTAGGCGCGATGCCAATAGTTGCCCATGGTAAACTATCATCTCGCCATAACTCAATGCCACCGAGCCGCGCGACGCGGCCCGTGCAAGGAGCAGCCTATGAACGTTTCACAAGCACTCGAATACGAGCGCCAGCCGTTTATCCCCATGTTTATCTACGGCGATCACGGCGCCATGGAGTCCGAGCGCCAGAAGGGCGAAGAGGCCCTTAAGGTGCTTGAGACCGAGTACTTTACCGCCGAGGGCGACCCCGGCTTCGACTTTGCCACCGTGCGCGACCTGGCCGACCGCAACCGCGACCTGTGCGACCAGATTGGCGAGGCACGCCTGCGCAACGTGACGCCCGCGACGCTTTCGCGCGGCCTGTCCGACGCCGACACCTGCGCCGCCATCGGCAAGATGCAAAAGCGCACCGCCGCGTCCGTCATGCGCGAGATCCGCGGCGACCGCGACGCGCTCGGCGTGGCCTACGCCCGCAAGCCCATCCAGGGCACCGTGCTCGGTATCGACATCGAGACCACCGGCCGTGCACCCGAGCGCGGCTATATCATCAACGTGGGCTGGGAGATCATGGAGCTCACCAGCGACGCCGTCCCGCACGACGCCGAGGCACACTACTGCGGCCTGCCCGATATCTACCGCGGCGAAGATGTGCCGCTGTCGAATATCCACCATATCACTTGGGACGACATCGACGGCAAAACGCCCTTCCGTGAGAACAAGGAGCTGCAGAAGCAGTTGCTCAAGCTTATGAAGAAGTACCCGTACATGGCGCATAACGCCGCGTTCGAGGACAGCTGGTTCAAAATTCATCTGGACGGTTACGCCGAGGCACGCCGCGCGGGTAAGATTATCGTCATCGACTCGCGCCAGATCTGCCGCAGCCTGGACGCCGATGTGCGCTCGCTCCCCCGCGAATCCGCGCCCGCTGCGCTCGAGAACTGGGCGCGCCGCCGTGGAACCCTCGCCGCCGACGAGCAGCACCTGGGCCTGGACGACACCGACCTCATGCTCCGCACGGTTCAGGCCGAGTTCAACCTCAAGAACCTGTTTGCCAAGTAGAAACGTCTACGACAAACTCCGGCGTAGATCACGAGCGGCCTCGCAGCGGGAAACCCCGCAGCGGGGCCGCCCTACGTTCCACAGATAGATCTGCCATCACAAATTCTGAACCCTCATTTTGAACGATTTCGGCCAATTCCCGACACGCAATTCGTTGTCGGATGGTGATGCATCGATATCAAATGTGCAGCAATTGAGTATTTCTATGCTATAGCCGAGCTGCGAAAACGTTTATTTATGGCATACCAACCCATAATTGCGTCAAGCTTTTGGACAGCATTTGGTTAGACCTCTAAAACGGCTTTTCCACTCAGCGCCGTCAACACGGCATTAGCTGACACGATATATATCATGAGTATCGTATTGTCACATACCACTGCAAAAGCGGTCTACCAGGCCGCGTATTCGGTGTCTGCGAAAGGCATCGAGTCCTGTAGCCCTGCCGCGATTTACGGATCATGTCCCACCGGAACGCTCCTTGACGCAGCCGCAGAATGGCTCACCAAACATGATGTTTCCTTCGACGCAAATGATTCCCTCGAGGTGATGGTGTTTGATCGCAGGAATGCGCGCTATGCAATGAACTGTCAATGCCACGTTTCTTCAAAACGATTCTCGAACTCACGCTTTATAGAGCTCAAAGATGGCATCTTCATTGTGGGCGTTGAGCTTTGCGCACTTCAGGCCGCCACCTATCTTTCTTTTCGCGAACTAGTGGAGTACTACTTTGAACTGTGCGGCGCTTATTCCCTTGGAACCGACTCTTCCACCTCCTATACCGAGCGTTTCGCGCTCACCTCGACCGAGAGGTTAAAGCAGTTCTTTAATTCCATTACCAGATGCGACGGTCTGGCCCTTGCCCGAAAGGCGATCCAATGTGTGCGCGACGGATGCCGGTCTCCCATGGAAACGGCCTTTGTCATGATGCTAACGCTGCCCAAAAGCGAAGGAGGGCTTGGTATTAAGGGAATTGAGACCGATTACGAGGTGCAGGTCACCACTGCCGCAAAGAATCTCACGAGACGCAAAAAGTTCTTTATGGATGCGTATCTAAAGAAATCTCGCACAGACATTGAATACAACGGATTTTATCATGACGCGGAAGAAGACCGCGCCATCGATGAGGAGCGCAAGAATGCACTTGCGTCCATGGGGTACGGAATCATCACCGTCAGCCGTTATTCCTTTATGCATGCCAGCTCTTTTGTTAGGGTCATGGAAGCAATCCAGCGGAAAGAGGGCGTACGCCCCTCGTGTCTGCCAAAAGACTTTCAAATCATGCAAGAGGACCTGAGACAGTTTGTACTCAGAAGGTTTATAGAAGAGAAAAAGCGAATTCAGAAGCAGCTCCGCCAGGATTCCGAAGATCGTCAACGAATCGACCTCGAAAAAGCAACGCTCGAAGGCATCACGCTGGATGACCCGACAATTAATGAAGTTCCGGCAATCGATGACATGCAGACTGTCGAATCCGACAGCCCATCATTTGCCCAAACAAGCAGCCTCGCGCCCGAGGGCAGGGTCTTCGGGGCCGGAGACTAGGCCGGCTAACAAGGTGGGTACCCTAGCGACGTGCAAAATTGCGAGTATTCAGCAGGGTCGGGTGTCTATCACCCTCGAGTGGATCCAAATGTGAAGCGAAATCAATCTTGCGTGAGAGCGTTAGGCAACATTTGAGGAAGAACTCATCGGATTAACACCCTAAG
>CABUGR010000045.1 GCA_902491135.1 uncultured Collinsella sp.
CACGGTCGCCTGCATCGAATCCAAAGCGGGCATTGACCTCGGCGATATCGTCAACCTTAATGGCAATAAAGCCTGCCTCGCGCGCTACGCGACGCATTTCGCCAATGGCGTTGACCAGGGCGTGAATATCGCCCAGGCCGGTTACGGAATCGGTCGTATCTGCCAAGCTTCGGTTGATGATAATGCCCACATACATGCTGGGCTCGGTATCGGTGCCATCCAAGCGGTAGCCCGTGCAGTCGCAAAGCGCGTATGCTCCGGTGGCATCCATTACGCGATACTGCATGTAGTGGAAGTGCCACGTGCCGTTTATCACCATGTCGAGCTCGGCGCGTACGTTGTTGCGGTCCTCGGGATGAACGCGGGCAAGCCACATATCGACCGAGTTAAAAGGGTGCTGAGAGGGCAGGTCAAAATCGCGCACGGCGTTGACCGACCATTGCGATTCTCCAGTATCGAGATTGAGGATAAACGGATAGCGCGTCTCGGAGCTCATGGAGATCGCTTGGAACACCCGGTCGTTGCAGGGAAGCTGGTCGACGATCGGGCGTTGCGGCGCGTCATCGTCTTTCGGCTGCTGCACGCGATGCATAAGCTTATAGCGATACATCTTGCGATCGGCATCCATCGTCATCTGGCGACGCGTGTCGCCGGCAAGTGGATCGACGCGCGAGCAGCCAAAGCTAAAGCTGGCGATCATGGGCGCCTTGCCACCTGAGCTCGCCTCGATCAGCCCGGCACGTACCTGCTCCAAGCGCTGCTCGAGTTCAGTCTCGTTTGCGGAGAGCGAGATAAGCACAAATTCGTCTCCACCGATGCGGAACAGCATCTCATCGTGCTCCATGGTTTCGGAGAGCGTGCGGCAGATGCTCAGAATATAGCGATTGCCTTCGGCGTGGCCAAACCTATCATTGCAATGTTTGAGATGGTCGATGTCAATATAGGCGCAGGTGAAGGGGTCGCCTTTGCGCCAGAGTTGCTCGACGTGACGGTCGAGTCCGCTGCGGTTGCCCAAGTTGGTGAGCGGGTCGGTATAGGCGTTGCTCTCAAGCAGCCGGCGCTCTTGCTGCAGGATGGCATGCGTCTTTTTCAACTGCTCGCCAATGCCGCGCAACTCTACGGGCAGGGCGGCAACGTCAAGCTCGGCGGTCGAGACGCCATTCGCAAGTCGCTGAAGATAGACAATAATCGATTGCTCGCCCATGCGGTACGACTCGTTCATGATGGATAACCTCCTTGGGCGGAACAATGGTTTGTGTCATATCTCCAATTCGGTTTGAATTGGGGATATAAGTTAGCTAATGGAGGCAAATTCCCCCTTCGGCGGTGGCGTTTTGCGCGCGAGCGTATCAGTTGTTATTGCCACCATCGAGCAATGCCTCAAAATCCTTCGCCGGCATGGGGCGGTAGTAGAGGAAGCCCTGAGCGTAGCGGGCGCCCATTTGTCGTAGCATGTTCGCCTGCTCATTTGTCTCGACGCCTTCGACCTCGACGGGCAGATGGAGCGACTGCGCCATTTCGAGCATCGATGAAATGATTTGCGTGCTGCGGCCTTGATCACGGTCGGTGGGTACAAAGGCGCGGTCGAGCTTGATGACGTCGACGTTGACGTTCTTGAGCATCGCGAGCGTGGACTGACCGGTGCCAAAATCGTCCATATAGGTCGAGAAGCCGCGGGTGTGCAGGTCGGCTGTCAGTTTGTCCACGGCCTCGGACTCTCCCGTATAAGCCGTCTCGGTGATCTCGATACGCATGAGCTCGGGCGGTAGGTTGTATTGGGCAGCAAGCGCCCCCATATGTTCGGCAACGTCGCAGGCAAGGATATCCACGCGCGACACATTAAGCGAAACCGGAACCACACGAAGTCCTCGATTGATGCGTTCGCGCAGCCACGAGGCGACACCCTGCCAAATGTACTTGTCGAGCGTCACCACAAAGCCGCTTTCCTCGAGTGCGGGGATAAACGTTGCGGGCGAAATGAGAGAACCGTCCTTGTCAATCCAGCGCGTGAGTGCCTCGGCGCCAATGATCTCGCCGGTTTCCATGTCGACCTGGGGCTGCAGGTAGTACGTGATGCGGCCGTTTGAGAGCGCATACTGGAACTCGGTTAGCGTGTGGTGGAACGCAACCTCATGCTCATATTCCTCGGGGCGGAAAACGGCAATGCGCTCCTTAAAGTCGTTTTTGGCGCGTCGATTGGTAAACATGGCCTTGGCCTGCGCATCGATGGTGATTTCCTCATTGGAGTCGATGGGGTAAACGCCCATGGACGGCCAGAAGCCTACGCCATCATCATGTCTGGCTACGGCCTCGCGAACGCGGTGGTAGATTTGATGGACGGTGATGTGCTTAAAAGGGATGAGTACGCAAAAGTCATCTTGGCCCCAGTACCCTGCGACGCCCATATCGGCATTCTCGATGTCCTTGAGGACCGTGCCCACATCGGCGAGTACGCGGTCGCCCTCGGCCTGGCCGTGCCATTCATTAAACAGGCGCATGTGGCCCATGTCGACCGTGGCGATGCACCAGGTGCCGTCGCGCCTTGCCTCGAGAAATGCGTTGGCGCGCCGCATAAACTCGCTGGGTCGATAGAGGCCCGTGAGCATATCGATGCGTTCGGCGATTGCGCTTTTGCGTTCGACCTCGGGTATAGGGAGGCTGTCGTTGGGGACAAGCCCGCCAGCTGTGCGAAGGCGACGATCGAGTTCGCCCAAAACAGTCGATGCTTGGGAGTCCAGGCGTTCGTAAAAGGTTGGGACGACAAGACAGACGGGAGCAATGGTGTCGCCTGCGATTTGCACAGGAGCGAAAACGGCCTCTTTAAGGTGGCGGGTCAGTTGCTCGAATGCCTCGTGGTCCAAATCGTTGCTGAGCACGACAAACTGGACGCTTCGTGAACGGTAGACCCGGCTCCTGCCGCGGGTGATCGACAGCATGCGGCCCGCGTATTCGGCAAGCATGTTGTCGACAGCCTCGGCCCCGTAGAGCTCGTTGAGCTTTGTCGTGCCACGAACGCGCACCGCTATAAGCCCTGTCTTGCAACGGTCGAGGCGGCAGGTATCGATGGCATTGACCAGCATGCGCTGCGTTCCGAGGCCTGTGGCGGCGTCGACGGTTTCGGCAAGTGAGTGGTTGACGAGCTCGCCGACATAGAGCGAGGGGACATTTCCGTCGCCGTCGATACGAAACCCGCGAGCACGGCAAAGGACGTAGTCGCCGACGGCGTTGCGCACACGATACTGCATGACGCGACGGTGCTTGGTACCGTTGTAGACTTGGTCGATGTCGTTGACGAAGGCCTCAAGGTCGTCGGGATGGACGCGCGTTTTCCAGTAATCGCGACAGTTGTCTATGTGCTCTGAGGGAAGGCCAAGATCGCGCAAGGCACCTTGTGACCAAAGGGTGCGATGTTTGTACAAGTTCTCGATAAAGAAATAACGACCTTCGTTGAGCATCGAAAAGGCGTCGAAAATACGATTGCTTATTTCGAAGTCGTCGGCGTGGACTTGCGTGATATTACGTCGATCGAGGTGCACGGCATGACGTAGCTTGTAGTCGTACATGCGATGGTCGGCATCGAGTGTCATACGGTTGGTGGCTTCGCCCAGGGCGGGGTCGGCATGCGACACTCCATAGCTAAACGAGTGGGGCATCTCGGAATCGTTGTTTTTGAGCAGGATCGTTCGGCAGTGTTCCAGACGTTCGGCGAGGTCGTCCTCGGTTGCAATCGTAGACAGGATGGCAAACTCGTCGCCGCCTATGCGAAACGCCGCCTCGTCCACTTTCATATACAGCTTGAGATAGAGGCTTACCTGCAAGATATAGCGGTTGCCCTCGTCATGCCCAAAGACGTCGTTGCAGTGCTTGAGATTGTCGATATCGATGAACGCCATGGTAACGGGGGTGTCCTGCTCCCAGAGCTCCTCGAGGGAACGGGCAAAGCCGCCACGGTTGCCAAGCCCGGTAAGCCGGTCGGTAAAGGCGGTCCTAATCAGATCATCCTGACGCTCGAGAAGGTCACGGACGGTCTTTTCGAGCGTTTCGGTGTAATTGCTGACAGTATCCATGTCGTAAGCGGCTTTCTGAGGTTGGGCGGATTGCGTCGGGCGAGCTCGTTGTGCACACGCGTTGTTGTTTGGCGCTTTGCGTGTATCCAGGCCCCCGCCTTGCTGCGTTGTTGGGTTAATTTACCGGCTAATGTTCGCTGTTGATAACTGCTGAGTAGTATAAACAACAGTGCAGAATTATATATGGGTGCACATGCTGTGGGCGGCTATTATTCGACAGGCGGTAGCGCGACGACGCGATGTTCGATGAAAATGCGACTGAGACGATATATGTTGACGGGTATACTTGTTCCGGTTTTAAACGCAGGAACGGAGATGGTCGCATGGCACAGCCGGATACGACGCGCACGGTGGGGCTGGCACTCGAGGGAGGCGGCTACCGCGGTATGTATACGGCGGGCGTGCTCGACGTTTGGATGGAGCACGGCTTGACCTGCGACCATATGGTGGGTGTCTCGGCGGGCGCGGCGTTTGGCTACAACTTTAAATCGCGCCAGATCGGCCGTGCCATTCGCTATAACAAGGCCTATTGTGCCGATAAGCGCTATGCGGGTGTAGCAAGCTGGCTGCGGACCGGCGATATGTTCAATGCCGATTTTGCCTATCACGAGGTGCCTATCGAGCGCGATCCCATTGACTTGGAGACGTATCGCGCCTGTCCCATGCGGTTTACGTGCGTGTGTACCGATATCGAGACGGGCAAGGCCGTCTACCACGACCTGCCCTATGGCGACGAGAGGGATATTGAGTGGATCCGGGCGTCGTCGGCAATTCCTGTGGCGACGCGTCCCGTTGCTATTGACGGGCATAAGTATCTGGATGGTGGCGTGGCTGATTCTATTCCCAGCGCATGGCTGTTTGCGCAGGGGTATGACCGCAATATCGTGGTACTCACGCAGCCGGCGGGCTTTGTGAAGCAGCCCAACAGCGTGATGCCGATGCTGCGGCGCGTGTTCCGTCACTACCCGGAGTTTGTCGCAGCGCTTGAGCATCGGCATGAGGTTTACAATGCCACGCTCGATGACCTGGCACGTCGTGAGGCCGCCGGCGATATCTTTGTGGTGCGTCCGAGCGAATCGGTGAAGGTGCCGTCGCTATGCCGCGAGCCCGATGAGCTCGAGCGCATCTATCAGATCGGCCGCCACGATGCAGAGGTGACCTTACCGGCGTTGGAAGCGTACCTGGCGGGGTAGAGCAAGCTGCCGTGGCCTCGGCGGAAAGCGCGTCCCAGAATGGACGTCCAAACTGGGATGCGCTTTCCGTTATTGAAGATATGAGGCCGCGGAGCAACTGCTCGGCCTAGACTTATGCCTGCTGCCAGGTATCGACGAGCTCCTTGGCGGCGGCGTGGGGGTCGTCGGCACTGCAGACGGCGCTCACCACAAAGAAGCCGTCGACGCCGGTGGCCTTGAGCTGCGGCAGGTCGGCCGTCTTAACGCCGCCGCCTACCACGATGGGCACGGGGCTTGCCGCGTGGAGTGCGGCCAGGTCCTCAAAGCTTTTGGTGATGATGGAGCCGTCGGCCGCGCGTCCGCAATCGCGCTTGGTCTCGGTCTCGTGGAGCGGGCCGATGCCCAGGTAGTCGACCAGACTCATGTCGGCGGTCTTGACGTACTCGAGCATCTCCTCGCAGCGGGCCGAAAGGCCCACGATGGCATCGGGGCCCAAAAGTTTGCGACAGACCTCGACGGGAATATCGCTCTGGCCTACATGCACGCCATCGACAGCAATACCCTGCTCGCGCGCGGCGAGTACGCAGTCCAGACGGTCGTCGATCAACAGGGCGACCTGGCCGGTCTTGCCGGCCTGTGCGATTGCCTGCGCGGCGTCGCCGGTCAGTGCGATGATCTCGCGGGCGCTTGCCACCTTGGAGCGCACCTGGATGCAGGTAAAGCCGGCGTCGAGCGCCTGGGCCACCACATCGCCCACGGGGCGCCCGAGCGTGTTTTCGGGGCCGAGTACCAGATAGGCCGAGATATCAAGGTTGTCGCGGATGCTCATCGTGCTTCCTCCTGCTTCTTGATCTGTGCTTCCATGCGCTCGAGTTTGCCGGTCATGGTGTCGGTAAATCCGGGCCGAATATCGGCTTTGAGCACGACTTCGGTGCGGATGCCCTTGCTCGCCAACACAAAGGTTGCGTCGCGCACGACCTGCATGACCTCGTCCCAGTCGCCCTCGATCTCGGTGAACATCGAGGTGGTACGGTTGGGCAGGCCACTCTCGCGAATGACGCGCACGACCTCGGCGACCTCGGCGGACAGCTCATCGCCGGTGCCGCACGGGGCGATGGCCACGGCGACGAGCGTGTTCATGCCAGCAGTGGTTGCGGGCTCGGACATGGCCTATGCCTCCTCGAGCTCGAGTCGGTTATCGGCAATGTCCTGGGCGGTCGCGCGGTAGAGCTCGTCGATAAAGGCGACCTTAAAGCTTGCCGGGGCATCGGCGACGGCGGCGGCACGCGTGCCGGCCACGTTGTAGACGGCGGTGCCGCAGACGGCTGCCGTAAACGGGTCGGTGGCACAGGCGTACACGGCCAGCACGCCGCCCTGCGAGCAGCCGCAGCCGGTGATCTTGGACATGAGCGGGCTGCCGCCGTGGGACTTGGCCACGGTCGTGCCGTCGGTGATCAGGTCGACTTCGCCCGAGACGACCACGGCGCCGCCGGTGTAGCGGGCGAGCGCCACGGCGGCGGCGCGGGCGGCGTCGACCGTGTCGGTGGTATCGACACCGCGCACGCGGCTCATATCAGCCGCCTCGCCCTCAAGACCCCACAGGCCGGCGAGAGCGATGATCTCGGAGGCGTTGCCGCGTACGATGGCGGGCTTGTACTGCTTGAGCTCGTTTACCAGCTGGGTGCGCAGGCTACCGATACCCAGGCCCACCGGATCGAGCACCCAGGGCTTGCCGGCGTCGTGTGCCGCCTTGGCCGCGCGGGGAATCGTCTGCTCGTAGATGGGGAAGAGCGTGCCCATGTTGAGATAGATGGCGCCGCCGCCGGCAACGAGTGCCTCGCCCTCGTCGGGAAGATAGACCATGGCGGCCGAACCGCCCACGGCGAGCTGCGCGTTGGCGACAAAGTCGATCGTCACCGTGTTGGTGATGGAGCCGGCCATGGGATTGGTGGCGCGAATCTCCTCCACGGCCTTGACCATATGTTGCTTAAGCTGTTCCGAATCAATCACTGCACATGCCTCCTTGGCATAGAAAAGGGGCGCTGTGCATAGACAGCGCCCCTGTAAAGGCGGCATGCTCCCTACGCCAGCATTAACTGACAGGTTCAAAGGATTGGGCCCTATGCCCTCTCAGCCTTGTGGTTTGCACCGCCGGCACTCCCGCATCGAATCTGTTGTTCCCTATACTAACGCACCTGCCAAAAAGGGACAG
>CABUGR010000046.1 GCA_902491135.1 uncultured Collinsella sp.
TGGTCGATGTGCTGCTGGGCTGCATCGGACACGCGGGCGGCGCGCTCAATCCACCTACACCGCTTGTGCTGGGCGACCTCGATCCCGCACGCTTTGCGACGCCGCCGGTACCGTGCGGGCCCAAGCTGGGGTCCGAGCGTTATCCACTGGTCGATCCGGTGCGCGGCCTGTGCACGACCATCGGTCAGTCGATTCTTGCCGGCGATTTGCGTGGGCTCATCGTCTATGCCAGTAACCCCGGTGCGGGCTATGGCAATGCACAGGCTTGGTTGGGTATTTTGCAGCAGCTCGACTTGCTCGTGACGATTGATATTCGCTGGTCCGAGACGGCGCGTGCTTCTGACTTCGTGCTGCCTGACGTGACGTATCTGGAGGCCGACCGCGGTGTGGGTACGGTCGTGGGCGCCAACGATTCGCGCGTGTTCTACCGCAACGCCGTGCTGCCTGTGCAGCATGACGACACGCGTCCCGGTCGGGAGATTTTTACCGGTCTGGCGCAGGCGTGTGGTGTGGGCGAGTACTTCGACTTTACGTCTGACGATCTGGCGGCTGCCCAGGTGGCGCCTTTTGGGATCAATCTGGACGAGCTCAAGGAGCGCGGCTGGGCCGACACGGGTGTAGCGTTGCCGTCGCGTACGGGCGAGCCGGCGATTCCCTTGGATGGCGGTAAAATTGCGCTGGCAAGCGACGTGTGGGAACGAGCCGGCCTGGGTCGAATACCCAACTGGATCGCTGGAGCCCGACTCGGGGATGTTTCGCCTCATTAGCGGCAACCGTCCCTTTGAGTCGCATACCTCGCGCAGACTCGCGGCGGCCGGTGCCGCCGAGATGGGGTCGGACTTGGACGCTGTGCAGATGAACGCCGATGTCGCCGCTCGCATGGGTATCGCCGATGGCGAGGTCGTCGAGCTTGTGAGCGACATGGGCCGCGACCGCGTGCGCGTGGAGACGACGCCGTATCTGCATCCGGCGTGCATCTTCACCTCGGCCGCTCCCGGCGGGCGTTCGTTTGGCGCCGATGCCGGTGGCGTTCAAGCCTTGGGCGTGGGCCCGCTCGACCATACGCCGTTGCGTTGGGACCCGTTGACGGGCGCCGCACTCACCCAGGAAAACGCCGTTCGCGTGGAAAAGATTGTCGCGCGCGAGGATAATGACGAGTAATTGACTCAGCTGATGCATTTGACTGATCCACGTTTCTTTTGAAAGGCTGCACATGAGCGATAGCCAGAACATGTCCGATGAGGTGCGCGCCCGCCTGCGCGCCATTCCTTCCGTCAACGAGCTGCTAGCCGAGTGGCCGGTGGTGAAGGCGGCGGGGGAGACCTGCGACGCGGTGGTCCATGCTGCCGTGACGGCTGAGCTTGACGAAGAGCGCGCCGCGATTCGTGCCGGTGCCGCTCCGCGTTCCAAGCGCGAGCTGGCCTCGGCCATCGAGTGGCGTGCGCATCGCTCTGCGCTGCCGAGCCTGCGTCCCGCCGTTAACGCCACGGGTGTGGTCATCCATACCAACCTGGGCCGCGCCCCGCTCGCGGAGTCGGCCGCCAAGGCCGTGGCCGAGGTCGCGCGCGGCTACAGCACGCTCGAGTACAGCGTGGATACCTGCTCGCGCGGGTCGCGCAAGGAGCACGCCGCTCAGCTCATCCGCTCGCTTACCGGTGCCGAGGACGCGCTGGTCGTTAACAATAACGCGGCCGCCGTGCTGTTGGTGCTGGCGACTCACGCCGCGGGCAAGGAGGTCATCGTCAGCCGCGGCGAGCTTGTCGAGATCGGCGGCAGCTTCCGCATCCCCGATGTCATGGCGGCTTCGGGCGCCAAACTCGTCGAGGTCGGCGCCACCAACCGCACGCACCTGGCTGATTATGAGCAAGCCATCACGCCCGATACGGCGATGATCCTCAAGGTCCATCCTTCCAACTATCGCATCGAGGGCTTTCACGAGGAAGTGGGCTCTCGGGAGCTTGCCGCCCTGGCCCACAAGCATGGTCTGCTGTTCTACGAGGACCAGGGTTCGGGCGCGCTGTTGCCCGACGACATCTTGGTGCGCGGCGGCGAAGAAACCACGCCGGCTTCAGTTTCGGCGGGGCTCGATATCGTGTCGTGCTCGGGCGATAAGCTGCTCGGTGCCGCACAGGCGGGCATTATCATGGGTCGTCGCGATCTGGTCCAGGCCTGCGGGTCGCATCCGCTTATGCGTGCCCTGCGTCCGGGAAAGCTCGCACTGGCGGCGCTCGAGGCTACACTGCGCATTTACATGGATGGGGCGGATGTGGCCCATCGCGAGGTGCCGGTGCTCAACATGCTCACGCTTCCGCAGGCTCATCTGGAGCGTCGCGCACGCAAGCTGCGCGAGCTGATGACGGCAGGCCTCGATAAGGCGGGTTGCCCGTGCGCCGTGCAGGTGGAGATCGCCGAGGATTCGTCGACTCCCGGGGGCGGCTCGCTGCCTACCGTCGAGCTGCCCACGATGTGTGTGGCCGTCTGCCCGGTTGACGGGCGCCTGTCCCTCGACGCGCTCAAGCGCTCGCTCGTCCAAGACTTCGATACGCCGGTCGTCACGCGTGCCTCGCACGACCGCATTCTGTTTGATGTACGCACGCTCGTGGGCGACCGCGATATCGAGACGGCGGCATCGACGCTCGTCGCGTGCGTTAAGAAGGCGGTTGCGCGATGAGTGAGGTTCAAGCGCTGGTGGAGTGTCCCGTTATCGTTGGCACGGCGGGCCACGTCGACCACGGTAAGTCGGCGCTGATCGAGGCGCTGACCGGCAAGAATCCCGATCGTCCGGAGGTTGAGCGCCGTCGCGGTATGACCGTGGAGCTGGGCTTTGGCGAGCTGGCGCTGCCGAGCGGCAAGATCGTCGGCCTGGTCGACGTGCCGGGCCACGCGCATTACTTGCGCGCCATGGTGCAGGGTGCCACGGGTATCGACGTGGCCGTGCTGGTGGTTTCGGCCGTCGAGGGCGTGATGCCGCAGACCCGCGAGCACGTGCATGTGCTGGAGCTGCTGGGCGTTACGCATATGGTGGTCGCGCTGACGATGTGCGACCTGGCCGATAGCGAAATGATTGAGCTGGCCGAGCTCGACGTGGACGATTTTCTTTCGGACACCGTGTTTGCGGACGCGCCGATCGTGCCCGTGTCGTCCAAGACCGGCGCGGGAATCGATGACCTGCTGGCTGCGCTCGACGAGCAGGTTGCCGCTTGCTGGGATGCCTGCCGTGCCCGTGGCGAGCTCACCGATGCCGCACCGCGTCTGCCCATCGACCGCTGCTTTACGATCAAGGGCGCCGGTACCGTGGTGACGGGAACGTTGCACGATGCGCCGGTTGCGGTGGACGACGAGCTGATGGCTTTGCCGTCGCGTACGGTCTGTCGCGTGCGCGGGATTCAGGTGCATGGCGATACGCCGCGGGCGTTGCCCGGTCAGCGTGTGGCGCTCAACTTGGTGGGCGATGCTGTCGCCGCGCTCGATCGCGGTGAGATGCTCGGCGTGGCGGGCCGCTTTGGCCAGACGATGCGCTTTATGATGACGTTTACGTATTTGGGTCGCGAGGGCGTCAAACCGCGCGTGCTCGAGTCGAGTGCGCGCGTGCACGTGATGGCGGGTACGGCCGAGGTCGTCGGTCGCATCATGTTCATGGAGGGTGAGGCCCCCATGGCGGTGGGCGAGACCCGTATTGTTCAGGTGCGCTTGGATAACTCGCTGCCGCTACGTGCCGGGGATCATGCCGTGGTGCTGTCCTATTCGCCCGTGATGCTTATTGGCGGCGGGCGTGTGCTGCTTTCTCGCTGCCGTCGCTCTCGCGAGCTTGCCGAAGGGGAGCGTGCGCTGTATGCGGCGCTCGAGGCCGGAGATATTGAGGGCGGTGTGGATGCGTGGCTGGCGCTGCAAGCGCTGCCGGTTGCGGCTGCCGATGTTACCGCGGCGCTCGATCTTGTTGCCGGTGAGGCTGAGGCGGCGTTGCGCGAGTTGGTGGCGAAGGGCGCTGCTTGCGCGCTTGCTGGCTCGGATGGCTCGCTGTATGCAGATGCTTCCGCGCTCGACGCCGCGATGGATGCACTGGCGGCGACCCTGTCAGCCATGCATGCGGCGGCTCCCAAGGAGACGGGCTTTACGCCCGATGCCGTTGCCCATGCTGCGTGGCCTGCCGCTGATGAAGCCGTTGCCGCGGCTCTGATTGCCGAGGGCTGCTCGCGTGGCGTGTGCGCCGCCGAGGGCGCCGAGGTATTCGATCCGCATTCGGCCGCCGCGGCGGCACGCGTGGTGCGAGAGGCTTGCGAGCGCATCGTCGCGCTGCTTGACGAGGCCGGCTTGGATGCACCGGCACTTCCCGAGGTGGGCGAACAGCTGCAGCTCGGCCGCGACACCATGACGCGTGCCCTGCGCGAGCTTTCCCTCAACCGCGCAATCGTTAAGGTCGAGCGCGACGTTGCCCTGTCCGCTGCTGCCGAGGCCCATGCGCGTGAGCTCGTCGCCGCCGCCATTGAGGCGGCCGGCGGCGCTGCCACCACGAGCGTGCTGCGCGAGGCCCTGGGCGTGTCGCGCAAACGCGCCATCAGCATCTTGGAGCACCTGGATGCCGTGCGCTTTACGGTGCTCGACAAGGATGCCGGCGGCCTGCGCTCCCTGCGCTAGATTGGCTGCTCGGTTTGGTAAAATACCGCCGCACTTGGGAACGGATGGGCTCCGGTGGGCTCCGCGGTCCTCAAAACCGTTGCGAGGCGTGCAAAACGTCTTGGATGTGTTCGATTCACATACGTTCCCGCCATACGCTACCAGCGCTTTTGTGCTCGCGGTCTTACTGCGTGCCGCAAAGGCGCTGTTTTGTTTTTGCATGGGTTTGCCGTGCCGCCTGCTTTATCGGCGACGGTATTTGGCTTCGTGTGCCGGGTTTTGAGCATACCGATGGGGGTGGTTTCCCGTATGACTACCGTAAGACGGGCCAATCTTTCTTGTGTCGTTCAAGCGGGCGGATTGTCGTCGCGCATGGGCTGTGACAAGGCGCGCATGGCGTTTTGCGGTGAGCCGCTCATCGAGCGCGTGCTGGGTCGGCTGGCGCCAGTTGCCGGCGAGTTGGTCGTGACGACGTCGCGTCCCAGCGAGCTTGCCTACCTTGAAGAATGAACGTTTGACGGACTGCGCCCCCGCGTGGTGATGGACGTCGACGGTCCCGCTGGTGCCATGCGCGGCATCGCGAGCTCGTTGGCCGCGGCCCGATTGCCGCTCGTGGCGATCGTCGCCTGCGATATGCCGTTTGTCTTGCCGGAACTCATCGGCGCTCTTGCCGGTCGTGTCGAGGCCGAGGCGCTCGACGTGTGCGTGCCGCGCGAGGAGCGGGGGATTGAGCCGCTTTGCGCCGTCTGGCGCCGTGACGCGTGTGCGCCGGTTGCCCAAGAGTTGCTCGACCAGGACCGCCAGCGCATTCGCTGCCTGATCAATCGCGTTCAGGCTGGTTATATGGATGAGCCGCAGATCGTTAAGGCCGCGGGCTCGACGCTCTGCTTCGAGAACGTCAATACGCCCGAGGAGTTTGTGGCGGCCGAGTTACTCGCCTAGACGATTGGAGTTGCCATGTCTCACGATATTTGCCCCGATACCGGGGAACCTTGCACCTGTGATGGGTCCGAGCCTTGCACCTGCGGCTGTGGCGGCTGTGGACATACGGCCGAGGAAGAGGCAGCGGCGGCTGCGTACCGCGAGTCGCACCGCGAAGACCCGTCCGGTGAGGCCCTCGACCACGAGCGCAAGATTATCGTGTCGTTTGACAGCACCTTCGATGTGATGGAATGCGAGCAGCTGTGCCTGGATGCCGGCGTGCCCGGGCGCATTATGCCTTTGCCCGGCTCCATTACCGCAGGTTGCGGTCTGTGCTGGGCCATGCCGTTCTCGGGCGATGCGCTCGCCGCCTTCCGCGCTGCCACCGAAGGCCGCATAACCCCCGCCGACTACCATCAACTCGTCCTCTAGCCACCAAAACCACCACATTGGGGACAGGCACCTTTGTGGTGGTTTCGCTGCTTGAATGGCCTTCTTGTGGCATTACGAGTCAAACCACCACAAAGGTGCCTGTCCCCAATGTGGTGGTATGGACCATATGGACGAAACAGCTTTGAAACACGCGATTTGCACGTTGGGTGCTCAAAAACGCTTCTACCTGCATCGTAATCAAAACGAAACATCTGCTCGTCGGCTTATGCGAAACTTTGCTGCAACAGTGCGATATTATCCATACTCGATAAAGCTCGCGGCGCATGGGGCGCCTCGAACGACACTTTTCTTTTCCATCAATTGGAGGAAGCATGAGCTACACGCAGAAAGTTCTCGACGAGCTCAAGGCCCGCTATCCCGAGCAGCCTGAGTTCATCCAGGCCGCGACCGAGATCCTCGGCACCATCCAGCCGGCGCTCGACGCCCATCCCGAGTACGAGGAGGCCGCCCTGCTGGAGCGCCTCGTCGAGCCTGAGCGCATCGTCATGTTCCGTGTTCCCTGGGTCGACGACCAGGGCAAGGTTCAGGTCAACCGCGGCTATCGCGTCGAGTTCAACTCTGCCATTGGACCCTACAAGGGCGGCCTGCGCTTTAACCCGACGGTCACCCTGGGTATGCTCAAGTTCCTGGGTCTGGAGCAGATCCTCAAGAACAGCCTGACCACCCTTCCCATGGGCGGCGGCAAGGGCGGCTCCGACTTTGACCCCAAGGGCAAGTCCAACAACGAGATCATGCACTTCTGCCAGTCCTTCATGACCGAGCTCTATCGCCACATCGGCCCCAACACCGACGTTCCCGCCGGCGACCTGGGCGTTGGCGGCCGCGAGGTTGCCTACCTGTTCGGTCAGTACAAGCGCCTGACTAACGAGTGGACCGGCGTCCTCACCGGTAAGGGCCTCTCCTTTGGCGGCTCGCTCGCTCGTACCGAGGCCACCGGCTACGGCCTGGCCTACTTTGTGGACGAGTACCTCAAGAGCCGCGGCGACTCCTTCGAGGGCAAGAACGTCGTCGTTCATGGCTCCGGCAACGTCGCCATCTACGCGGTCCAGAAGGTCTCCCAGCTCGGCGGCAAGGTGCTGGCCTGCTCCGACACCCATGGCTGGGTCGAGGATCCCGACGGCATCGACTACACCGTGCTCGAGCACGTCTACAACAAGAAGCGCTCCGGCCACGACAAGGGCGTTACGCTCGCTATGTACGTCGACGAGAAGCCCAATGCCACGTGGCACGAGGGCGACGGCCGCGGCGTGTGGCAGCTGCCCTGCGACATCGCGCTGCCCTGCGCTCGCGAGAACACGCTGCTGCTCGAGGACGCCCAGGCGCTCGTCGCCAACGGCTGCAAGGTGGTCGGCGAGGGCGCGAACATGCCCACGACCATCGAGGCCACGACCTACTTCCAGGAGAACGGCGTCGCCTTTATGCCCGGTAAGGCTGCCAACGCCGGC
>CABUGR010000047.1 GCA_902491135.1 uncultured Collinsella sp.
TGGTGGCTGGGGCGAGGGGTTGCGAGGCGGGCAACGTTGCGAGCGACGCAAGGGCGATAAGACCACGCAAGGCCATGACCTTTATCTTGCAGGTGGTTCGCATTGCTTCGCTTTGCCTTCCTGCATTATCATTGCCACTCTGAAGACTAGCGGTTCCGATGTGCAGATTGGTCTGGTTACTTAGCTTTATCTAATGATAGTAAAGGCGTTGTGCCCTGCACAGGTAATGCTACTTTTTCCTACCTGTCCGCTTCTGCATGGATGTGAGCGTGTCATGTTGCTCTGGGGTTTGCTTTGGGGAACAGGGAATGGAAACTGCCTCTATGGAGCATCAAATGGCAAGCATTTCCTTCGACAAGCTGGCGGCCAGCATGGTAGGCTGGGAGAGTACACATTTCCGTTTTGAACGAACTCGTTCTGAAAGAACCCATGTGCCATCATGGCTTCTCGCGGCGGCTCTCTGTTCACAGGCGATCGCAAGGCGATCCCACCGCCTCTGTCGGCAAGCAGACAGGGGAGACGTGGAAGTGCCTAAGCCCCCTCGAGATCTGAATCTCACCAAACTCAGATCTCGAGGGGGTTGTATTCGGGGTGGTTGCGCGTTGAAGGCTATGCCCTTGCATGACGATGGCCGCCTTTCGTCGGATAGGATATGGCTGTTCAGGCCGTATCGCCCGGAAAGGTGACCATCGTGACAAATCAGGCTAACAGCCTGTCGCACACGAAGTGGATGCGCAAGTACCATATCGTGATCACACTGAAGGATAGGCGAAAAGTAATCGACAATCAGTACCGTAAATCGCTCGAGGAGATGCTCAGGAAGCTGTGCAGGTACAAGGGGGTCGAGATCCACGAGGGGCATCTGATGCCCGACTACGTCCACATGCTGGTCAGCATACCTCCCAAGCTGAGCGCGTCGAGCTTCATGGGCTACTTCAAGGGCAAGAGCGCGCTGATGATGTTCGACAAGCACGTCAACCTCAAGTACAAGTTCTGCAGCAGGCGCTTCTGGTCCGAGGACTACTACGTGTCAACCATCGGCCCCAACGAGGTCGCGATTGCCAAGTACATCATGGAGCAGGAGGCCCACGGCATCGTGCTCGACCGGTTGAGCGGCAAGGAATACGGGGATCCGTTCAAGAAGTGACCCCCGAGCCCCTTTAGGGGCAGCCCGGGTAGTACGAACGCCGCTTCAAGCGGCCCGCGACGAGTAAAGGGCGGCGTCTTGAGACGCTGCCCGCAGCCCTTGGCCTTATAGGCCTGGAGCAAACCACCCTTTTGAAGGGTGATTCATGATTTTGGTAAATTCTTCTTGCCCTGCTCGGGGAATAACTCGTCGGCTTGCGACATCGGCATGCCTATTTCATTGAATGCCCTCTTTACTTGATTCTTCAAATTCTCGTCGACGCTCACTTCGGTATTTGCACTTTTCGCCATGGTGTCTCCCTGTTATTTTCAATGCTTTTGGTGTGCTTGCGTGGAGTTTCCGAGTGATATGCCGAGTTAGTGAGCTTGAGGAAGATGATGATGTTCTGAAAAGCAGTATTCCGAAGAATAAGAGGTCGGGTGTCTAGTGACGATTCCGACCCCCTTGCCTTCTTCTGGAAAGCTCTAGTTGACACCAGGAGCTTTTGGCGCGGACGGCACTCCAGGGGCGCCGGGCGCGGCCGGCGCCCGGAATCGGCTTGGAGCCGTCCAAGTACGGGGTGAAATCGCACCTGCAGAACGGACGGGCCTTGATGACCATTCCGCCCATAGACTGGATGGTCTTGCCGCATTCCGGTCACTTGTTGACATCGGCGCCGGCAGCTGCGTCAGTGGAGGTAGGTCTAAAACACATAGTTTCCTCCTTTGTCGCTGAACGACCCAGCGGATTCTGAGTTCAGCTGGGTCGTTCAAAACGTGATTTTTTTAAAATTTCAGGGAGTAGAGTGAGAAGTGCTCCTTGAAATAATGCCCTTGGGTTGCAAAGTTCCTTGTGAAGCCAGTTATTCGGCGTCAGGTGCGGACACTGCGTTGGTGCCCTTCGGGAGGAGCAGCATGAACAGACCGCTGAAAATGACCAGGCAGCCGGTGCCGATCATCAGAGCGACGGGGGAGCCGGCTCCAAACACGCCAGCCAGCGGTGCGACGATGTATGCGGGAAGCAGGCCAGCGCCGAGGTTTTGCATGCTGGACTGGATGCCGCCGACTGCGCCAAGATGCTCGGGCTTTACGCCAGGGATGACGGCGGGAAGGGTTTTCCCGATGGGCAGTAGAAGGCCCATGAAGACACCTTGGAGAATGACGATAATGTAGGTGATTGCGCCAATGGGCAGCTGGAAGATTACGATATTGGAGATGCCCATGAGAAGCGCCGCCACGAAGAAGATGACCTTAAGGTTCTTGGCTTTGGCCAGAAGAGCTGGCATTGCGACGCCGCCGATGCCAACGGCGACCATGTTCACTGCGCCGATGTTGCCTGCTAAGGCCGGGTCGTTGGTCAGAGCAACGAGACCAGAGGTCAGGTAGCTGTTCTCAGCAATGGATGCACCGAAGACGAAGAACATGATGAAGGAGATGTACCAGACGTACTTGTTCTTCAAGACTTCGCCCAGATACGCGGTCATCGGCTCGCCATCCTTGACCTTTGTCTCTTCCGGATGCGTGCGGCCAAGGAGTGCCCACAGAACAAGACAGCCAACGGTGCAAGCTGTTCCGATGATGAATCCGGTCTGGGGGTCGGTCATGAGGGGACCAACCTTCATGGCAATGGCGCCGCCGCCAGCGGTGGCGCCAAGGATGTAGATGCCCATTGCTATGGAGGTCCACCTTCCGGGGAACCAAAGCCTGAACAGTTTTGCGGAGTTCGCGTTCAGGGCTGCCAGGGAAAGACCAAGCAGGAAGCTGCCCAAGAGCAGGATTGGGAAGGACATGCTGGCAGCGCGAATGATTGCGCCGATGCATGCAACGCCAAGACCGATAAGCATGACGAAGCGGATGGACTTACGATCCGCCCAGGCGCCGCCAACGATGCCGAACAGGAAGCCCGTAATGTACGGGACCGTTGCGAGCGCCGAGAACTGAACGGTGCTCATTCCCACTGCGGGGCTCATGAGCAGGCCGCCCATGCCCATCGTAATGATCAGCGCAATTTGAAGCAAGCAGTGAGCCAAAAATGCGAGAATAAGGATTACCCAACGGTAACCGTAGACTTTTTCGTCCATAAATCCTCCTCCGTAATTAGGACGTTGGTTCTGTTGAGGTGAAGTTTCCCCCCTCCACCTCCTCTTAGCTTCACTTAGCCAAGTTGCTTTTGCGGCCGGGCTAGATTTGGGCTCAGCGACACCCCGCGGCAAAGGCTACTTTAACTTGATTCGCAGTTTAGAAAAAATGAGACTGTGCTTCATTTGCCGCGATAGTCAAAATTGCATTCGAAATTGAGCAGATTGGCCAAAGCCAGGCTCCATCAGATTTTTTAATATGAAAAAATCGTATGCTGTCTAACCTAAGAGAGAGGAAAGCCATGGCTGAGGTATTTGAATGGAAGACCGAGCGTGATGACGAGACGATCATCAGGACTCACGCTTGGTCGCCGCCAGGGTGTCATCCCGTGGGTTGCGGTCTTCAGCTTCATGTGAAGGACGGAAAGATCGTCAAGGTTGAGGGTGAACCATCCCACCCTATCACCCGCGGCGCTCTGTGCCCCCGTTGCTTGGCTCTTAAGGAGTTCATTTATCATCCTGATCGCGTTATCTATCCCCAAAAGAGAGCTCGTGAGGATCGCGGCCTCGACAAATGGGAGCGCATCACTTGGGATGAGGCCTATGATATTATCGAGACCAACGCGAAGCGCATTATCGCCGAGTACGGCGAGGAGGCCATCATGGTCTTCGGCGGAACTGGACGTCAGGCGAACACCTATTACCCCCTGATGGCATTCATGGTCTTCGGCTCGCCCAATGCATGCTACGCCCAGTCTGGCTGGTCTTGCTATGGCCCGCGTGCCACCATCACCGCGCATCTCATGGGTGGCGGCTATCCCGAGATCGACAATGCTTGCCGTTATGCTGACCGTTACGATCATCCCGGTTGGGAAGCTCCCAAGTACATCCTCATGTGGGGCAAGGAGCCGCTGAAGTCCAACCCCGATGGCTTCTGGGGCCACTCTGTGATCGACCTCATGCGTCGCGGAACCAAGCTGATCTGCGTTGACCCCCGTATCCACTGGCTCGCTTCTCGCGCCGAGCAGGTCGTTCAGCTTCGTCCGGGTACTGACACTGCGCTGGCTCTCGCCATGCTTAACCACATTGTTGAGAACGACCTCTACGATCACGACTTCGTTGATAGGTGGTGCTACGGCTTCGATGAGTTTGCCGAGCGCGTAAGGCAGTATCCGCCTTCGTGGGCTGCCTCCATTTGCGGCGTCTCCGAAGAGCAGATTATCGACGTTGCAACGAAGTTCGCAACCGAGAAGCATAGCGCTTTGGGTTGGGGTCTCGCAGTCGATCAGAATCCCAACGGCGTTCAACTCGCTCAGTCTCTTCTGAGCCTGCTTGCCATCACCGGCAACCTCGACGAGCCTGGCGGATGCACGCTCGGTACGCCCATTGCTGGCGATGACGACCCGGCCCGCGATATGGCTAATTGGGGCTTTGAAGCCGGCGTTCTGAAGCCCGAGGTGTGGGAGAAGCGCCTTGGCGCAAAGGAATACCCTGGTTTCTCCACGATTATGAACCAGTGCCACCCCGACTTCACCCTGAACGCAATGCAGACGGGCGAGTACAAGTGCCGCATGGCATACTTCCACAGCTCCAATGTCGTCTCTGGCGCAATCGCAGCACAGCCCGACAAGTGGTACGAGGCTTTGAAGGACGTCGACTTCGCCGTCGCTCAGGAGACCTTCATGAACCCCACGGCAATGGCTCTGGCAGACGTTTTCCTGCCCCTGACCACCTTCGCCGAGCACAACGGCCATGTTCAGCCCCACTACGGTCTGAACGCTGCCTTCGAGGCTGCTATCAACAAAGCTATCACCGTTGGCGAGTGCAAGTGTGACATCGAAATCATGATCGACCTCGGTAAACGCATGCATCCCGACTTCTGGAACCAGTTCGAGAGCGTCGAGGACTACCTCGAGAAGAGGGTTATCCCCAAGGGCATGACCTTCGACGACTTCCGCAACGCTGGTGTCATCCAGCCCGAAGAGGTTTATCGCAAGTACGAGAAGGGCATGCTTCGTCCGGACGGCCAGGTCGGCTTCCTGACGAGAACGGGTCGCTTCGAGCTGTACTCGACCGCGTTCCCGCTGTTCGGCGAGGATCCGCTGCCCTACTACATGGAGCCGCCGTTCTCTCCGTACAACGAGGAGCTCGATCCGACGATCAAGGAAGAGTACCCGCTCATCCTCACGACCGGCGCTCGTACTTACGTTTCCTTCCACTCCGAGCACAGGCAGATCGAGAGCCTGCGCGACATGGTGCCCGATCCGCTGCTGGACATCCATCCGACGGATGCAGCGAAGCTTGGCATCAAGGATGGCGACTGGGTCATGATTGAGAACCAGTTTGGCAAGTGCCGCCAGCGTGCTAACGTTACGCCTACGATTCTTCCCGGCGTCGTCCATGCTATGCATGCGTGGTGGTACCCCGAGAAGGATCCGAACGCACCCAGCCTGTTCGGTGCATACGAGTCCAATGTCAATACCCTGCTGCCCAACGGTTACATCGGCAAGATCGGCTTTGGTGACACCTTCAAGGCCAACCTCTGTAAGGTGACCAAGGATGAGAGGATGGAGGTATAACGATGAAGGGTAACGCTCTGTTCGTCGATTACGAATACTGCTCCGGTTGCAAGTCTTGCGAGATCGCATGCCGTAACGAGCACGATTACGCTCGTGGCCAGTGGGGTATCCGAGTCCTCGAAGATAAGCCCTGGCAGCTGGATGATGGCTCCTGGAATTGGAATTACATTCCGCTGCCGACCAAGCTGTGCAATTTGTGCGCAGATAAGACCTCTAGGGGAGAAGAGCCTAGCTGTGTTATGCATTGCCAGGCTAAGGTCATCGAGTTCGGCGTTTATGAGGATCTGGTAGCCAAGATGGCTGAGAAGCCTATGACCATGATCATCAGGCCGTAGCGACTGTTTCTTCAGTAGCTAAATAATGAGCCGGGCGGCGAATGGATTCGCTGCCCGGCTCATTCGTTAATATATGTTGAAGGGTGAGACGTCGATACGATTCGATGCATTGCCCTTAGTGAAATGAGACAATCGCATGTGTTTGATCTGCATGAAATGCGGACGCTGTCCCGGCATCGATCGAAATGCGGATGCAGCGGGCGCTGCCGGTAGGGAGATTGCATGCTTGAAGTGCGGCGCTGCCCTGTCGGCTCGCGCTACCGTGTGTGACCAGTGCGGTGAACTTGTGTTAGTTCCGCCCGGGGAATCGGCTAAAACGGCAAAAGAGCAGCGGGAGAGCGGTGAAATGTCATCCTTTGGTTAGGGTTTGCTATTCGTCGTCGCCGTTTCTGGTTGCGCTTGCTCTGCTTCTGACAGGGGCTTCGGGATCGTAGATCATTTTCCCAACATAAATGTTTCCCAAAGTGGAGGAGCCGCATGAGGGACATTTGAAACAACCTGCGGGAACTTCGCCGTCGCAGGTTTTGCACAAAACTGCGGCCCGATATGAGAACTTTCCGCAGTGGTTGCACTTAGAGCATTGGTAGCACAATTCTCTTCCTCCTGAGCAAGTTGCAGGTGCCGCTTTTTACCGTAAATGCTATTTGATGAACCCCTCGCGCACATTGTCCATCTTGCTCAATCTTTCGCCGCGATTAGCGCACTTTGGGTCATGCAAAGCCAGTCGCGTCTCAATAAACTTAATTTAAAGGGCTCAGCGTTATTGGTTCGAAAGAATTTAGGAGGATTTGTATGGAACTTACCTACAACAAAGAACTCTACCGAGATGATGTGTACCAGTGGCAGGAGGGAAACCTCACCTGCACGCGTACGACCGCTTGGGGCGGCCCTGGCTGCCACAATGGCTGCCAGGTCATCTACTATACTGACGAGAACGGCAAGCTCGTGAACGTCGAGGGCGACCCGAACAGCACCTTCAGCCAGGGTCGTCTGTGCGTCCGCTGCCTCGACTTCAAAGAATTCATCGAAAACGACACTCGTCTCCTCTATCCGATGAAGCGCAAGAAGGAAGAGCGCGGCATGGATACTTGGGAGCGCATCAGCTGGGATGAGGCTCTCGACATCATTGACTTTCACGTGAAGAAGATTCAGGCTGAGTACGGCCCTGAGTCCATCGCTGCCATGATGG
>CABUGR010000048.1 GCA_902491135.1 uncultured Collinsella sp.
CGCGCAGCGTCGAGCAGTTACGGCGTTTGGTAAAACGCCGTAACTAACGTGCTCCGTACTGCTCGTAGTAGGCGTCGATGGCGGTCTTGAGCTCGTCGTCGATGACAACCTTGCCGTCGATCTCGTGGTTGTAGAGGGTCTCGACGACCTCGGCCATGGAGACGATGCTCGCGACGGGGAAACCGTACTTGGCCTCGATCTCCTTCTGCGCGGTGGTCACACCGCCCTTGCCGACCTCCATGCGGTTGAGGGACACGATCAGGCCCTTGATCTCGACATCGGCAGCAGCCTTGACCTTGGGATAGGTCTCGTCGATGGACTTGCCGCTGGTGGTAACGTCCTCGACCATGACCACACGGTCGCCGTCCTTGGGCTCATAACCCAACAGGTTGCCCTTATCGGCACCGTGGTCCTTGGCCTCCTTGCGGTCGCAGCAGTACTTGACCTCCTTGCCGTACAGCTCGTGGTAGGCAATTGCGGTCACGACGGCCAGCGGAATACCCTTGTAGGCCGGTCCAAACAGCACGTCAAAGTCGTCGCCAAAGTTATCGTGGATGGCCTGGGCGTAATACTCGCCCAGCTTCTTGAGCTGATAGCCCGTCACGTAAGCGCCGGCGTTCATAAAGAACGGGGACTGACGGCCGCTCTTGAGCGTAAAGCTGCCGAACTTAAGGACGTCGGACTCGACCATAAACTTGATGAACTCTTGCTTGTAAGCCTCCATGCGGGCTCCTCTCGTAATCGCGTACGTGCCTTCCAGTTTAGCGCAGGCGAAGCGTCGATGCGGGCGCGCTTTGGGGCCACGGCATTCTGTAAAGGCTTTGTCAGGGGGAATGGTTTTCCGAACAATGGGGTTGACATGTCAAACCCCCTCATCAAGAATACGGGCGGATTAAAAAGGGGTACGAGATACCCAAAGCGCGCTGCGCTCAGCCTTTAGGAGGTGTGCCATGGAAGGCAGTCCTAGTCGAAAAACCTGCATGTCGCCCTCGGCACGCCGCGAGGACTCCGCACACGCATAAACGCCACCGGCAGATCGCCAAAACCACCGCAAAGGCGCGCTGCACCCTTTGTGGGCTCAAGAGCTTGACGTGAGCGACATCTAGGTTTTTTGAAGCAAATACGACACGTACGCTAACTCCCCTCAACAAGGAGGACCCTATGCTGATGCTCAAAACCGTCACGGTACTCGAAGCCATCTCCAAGCGCCGCCGCACGGCGCGCCCTGCCGCTCATACCGGCCTGTCCAAGAACACCATATTCGCCGCCACCCATAGTGCCGAGGACGCCCTCGTACTGCTTGACGCCACGGCAAACGGCCTCACCGTCGAGCAGGCAACTGAGCGCCTGAACGCCGTCGGCCCCAACACCATCGAGGCAACGACCAAAACGCTCGCCCGCCGCATCGCCGACGCGTTCATCGATCCCTTCGCCGGCATCCTCGCCGCGCTCGCACTGGTCTCGCTCTACATCGACGTGCTCGCCGTGCCCGAACCGCAGCGCGACCCCTCCACGGTCATCGTCATCGGCACCATGCTGCTGGTATCGGGCGGCATGAAGTTTATCCAGGAAGCCCGCAGCGGCAATGCGGCCGAGGCCCTCAAGGACCTGGTCTCCAACACTTGCACCGCCCTGCGCGACGGCGAGCGCATCGAGATCCCCTTCGACGAGCTCGTCCCCGGCGATGTAATCCGTCTCTCTGCCGGCGATATGGTGCCGGCAGATGCCCGCATCATCACCGCGCGCGACCTGTTTGTGATCGAGTCCGCACTCACCGGCGAGAGCGAGGCCGTCGAGAAGACCACCGCCGTCACCGTCGTCGAGGGCGCCGACGGCTCCGCACTGCCACTCTCTGCCTGCAGGAACATCGTCTTTACCGGCACCTCCGTGCAAAACGGCGCCGCCATGGCGCTTGTCGTTGCCACCGGCTCGGACACCTACCTGGGCGGCATCGCCAAGATGCTCAACGGGCGCGACGAAAAAAGCGCGTTTGACCGCGGCGTCTCGAGCGTCTCCATGCTGCTGGTACGCCTGATGCTCGTTATGGCGCCGGCCGTCTTTGCCATCAACGCCGCCACCAAGGGCAACGTCATCGACGCGCTGCTGTTCGCCACGAGCGTGGCCGTGGGCATCACGCCGCAGATGCTTCCCGTCATCGTGACCACGAGCCTGTCGCAGGGCGCCAAGGACCTCGCCCGTCGCCAGGTTATCGTCAAGGAGCTGCCGGCGATTCAAAACCTCGGAGCGATGGACGTCCTGTGCTGCGACAAGACCGGCACCCTCACCGAAGACCGCATCGTGCTCGAGCGCTACCTCAACACCGATGGCAGCGAGGACGCGCGCGTGCTGCGCCATGCGTTTTTGAACAGCTTCTTCCAGACCGGCCTCAAAAATCTTATCGACCTGGCCGTAATCGACCGTGCCGATGTGACACCCTCGACCGTCGCACCCGATTCCATGCTGGGCCAGAGCCTGCGCGACCGCTACACCAAGGTCGACGAGGTTCCCTTCGATTTCTCGCGCCGTCGCCTGAGCGTAGTTGTCGCCGACGCCCAAGGCAAAACCCAGATGGTTACCAAGGGCGCTGCCGAGGAAATGCTCGAGATCTGCTCCTTTGTCGAGATCGATGGCATCGCTCAGCCGCTCACCGACGAGAAGCTCGCCCAGATTCGCAAGCAGATCGCCGGACTTAACGCCGAGGGCCTACGCGTAATTGCCGTGGCGCAGAAGACCAATCCGCGCTGCGTGGGCGAGTTTGGCATCGCCGACGAGTGCGACATGGTGCTGATGGGCTTTTTGGCCTTCCTCGATCCGCCCAAAGCAAGTGCCGCGGGCGCCGTCGCCACCCTCGAGGCCAAGGGCGTGGCGGTCAAGGTCCTAACCGGCGACAACGACCGCGTCGCCGCCACCGTCTGCGAGCAGATTGGTATCGATGCGAGCAACGTCTTGCTCGGCTCCGAGATCGATACGCTCGATGACGCCGAACTTGCCGAGCGCGCCGAGAAAACCCACCTCTTCGCCAAGCTCTCGCCGCTGCAGAAGGCGCGCCTGGTACGTGTCATGCGCGAGATGCTCGACCACACCGTGGGCTTTATGGGCGACGGCATCAACGACGCCGCCGCCATGCGTGCGAGTGATTGCGGCATCTCGGTCGATTCGGCCGTCGATATTGCCAAGGAATCCGCCGATATCATCTTGCTTCAGAAGGACCTGGGCGTGCTCGAGCGCGGCATCATCGAAGGCCGCCGCACTTACGGCAACCTGCTCAAGTACCTCAAGACCACGGTGAGCTCCAACTTTGGCAACGTGCTGTCCGTGACCGTCGCGAGCCTGTTCTTGCCGTTTTTGCCCATGAGCGCCCTGCAGCTGGTACTGCTGTCGCTGGTCTACGAGATCGTGTGCATCGCACTGCCGTGGGACACCGTCGATGACGCCTGGACTGCCCGCCCGCGTGCCTGGGACGCCGCATCCATCAAGGGCTTTATGCTCGAGCTGGGCCCCGTGAGCTCGCTGTTTGACATCGTGACCTTCGCCGCGCTCTTCTTTGTCGTGTGCCCCGCCGCCGTGGACGCAAGCTGGTCCGAGCTTGCCGCCGCGGGCGACGTCGCGGGTATGGCGACCTTTGCTGCGCTCTTCCAGAGCGGCTGGTTTGTCGAGTCCATGTGGTCGCAGACACTCGTGGTCCACATGTTGCGCTCCCCGCATCTGCCGAGCCCGCGCGACCACGCCGCGCCCGCATTGTGCGTTCTTACCGTGCTGGGCCTGGCGCTCGTCACCTGGCTGCCGGCAAGCCCCATCGCCGATGTGCTCGGCCTCATGCCGCTGCCCACGAGCTTTTTTGGGCTGCTCATTGGCATCGTTATCGCCTATATCGCGCTCACCCAGCTGGCAAAGTGCCGCTACATTGCCCGCCACGGCGAGCTGCTGTAGCAAGTAGACGGAAAACACCCTGCCAGCTGCCGTTGCCACTACCACAGCTGCCAACGCCGCTGCCGCTGCCTCTGCCGCCGCCGCAGTCTATCCCCCCCAGCAGTTGCGGTGGAATAGTTCCTGTTTAAAGCCCCGTGACTTTAATTTAGGGACTATTCCACCGCAACTTATTGGGAGATTAGCTAGTCCTTGGGTGTCCAGGACCAGAAGAAGTTGATGAGGGCCACGCGCGAGGCGGTGCCGGTCTTTTTGTTGATTGAGGAAATGTGACGGTAGAGCGTGGAGCGCGAGAGGAAGAGCGTCGTGGCGATGTCCTGAACGCTCTGGTCCGAAACGACCAAGGCCTCAAGAATATCGCGCTCGCGCTCTGTAAGCCCAAAGGTGGCGACGAAGGCATCGAGGCGTTCATCGGACGTGAGCTCCGCTGCCTCCACGGGCTCGGGGTCGGAGCATGTGGGCGCAAGATCCCCACCAAGATCGTCGGTGGCAAGCGGCAGGCCATCCTGCATCACGGCATCATCGGCTCGTTGCCCCAACTGCCCCAGCAGCGTAATCGCAATGCCCACAAACATCACGAGCGCTGCACCGACCGCAGCCAGCACATTTTGACTCGAGATAATCGCCACTGCCGGCGCCGTCACGAACATCGAGCACACGTTGTTGACGACGCGACCCATGCACGGCCAAAAATATGACCAGCGCGCATAGAGCGAGACGGCGGCATATTTTGTGGTAAAGAACACCACGAAAAAGCCCGAGCCCAGATAAAAGATGATCGTGGCAGCAAGCTCGTTGCCGCCATTGCCATCGACGATGAGCACAAAGAACGAAAGCGTGGACAGTATGGCGGCGCATGTCATGCCGATATTCATATACGAACGGCCGTGCAGGTCAAATAGTGCGCCAGCGGCCAACGAGCTCACGACAAGCAGCAGGCGCGGCCAATCGCCCAAATCGACGGCTCCGACAGCATGCAAGGTCGTGAAGCCCGCGTTGAGAGCGGCGAATACGCCAGAAAGATACGCCGTCGCCACGGTCAGGCGAACTACGGCACGACGGAATGCCGCCTTTGCCTCGGGATCGTCTTGCCACTTGGCGCCATATTCCAAAGCATCTACCGAAAGCCCGGCAACACTGGGTTCAAAGCTGGGATCGGACTCGTCGCGCAGCTTGGCGCGTCGGGCACCGTGGAGCAACGCCACCTGCGCGATCGCACAGACGACCAGAACAGCCTGCTGAGGAATGCCGACAGGCATCACCATGTGGTTGAGAACCTGCACCAGAACGCCCATGGCGTAAGAAAGTGCGGCGGCGCGCGCCAAGCAGGGCGTTCGCGCAAAGCGCCTCGCAAAATTTGCATGAGCAGTCGATCCGCAGTAGCCCAGCGCGCAGCACGCCACCAAACCGCCGGCAATTACCACCTAAACCTGAACCGCCATAATCAACAGCAGCAATGCCGCCACCAGCAAAACGCCCGTGACGTCACTCGTTGCGTCGATAGCATGGGGACGGCGATAGTACAGAATGGGACGCACAAAAAAGCCAATCACGCTCGCGCCGATGACAAGGCTCTCATAAATAACGACCTCGTTCGGAGACACGAACTCGGCCATGCGCACATCAAAAAGATACTCGCACGCCAAAAACGTGAAGAAGAACAGCGCCAGGCATATAATCTCCCGAATGCCCCGACGCAAATATGCGGTTGTGTCTCCCATGCCCCTCATGGTTAACCCCCAGCCGCTCAATTGTCTGGAAATCTATTTTAATAGAGAACAAGTCTCAATATCGAAGCCAGGCTCGAAATGCTGCCAATTCGACCCCAGCCGTCCACATCACGCCGCGATTTTGAGCCGCATGGACCAGAAGGGACGCGCGCGATCTCTAGCTCGGCCAGGAGTGTCTCCAACTACCACTCATTTAAGTACGTCCCCAATGAGTGGCCGAAGAGTGTCCCCCGCGACTAGTCGTTTAAGTACGTCCCCAATGACTAGTCAAAAATGGGCCATGTGTCCCAGTTGTGGAGACTCCTTGAGCCGTCTGGGTATCGCGAAGGATCACGCACTCCCCCATCATCAAAAGTGACACACGCTACCTGTTGATGGGAGGCAGCCATGGGCTTCTTTGACAAGATGTTCGAGAAGAAAGAGTGCGCGATTTGCGGTACCGAGCTGGGACTTCTAGGTAAGACAAAAATCAATGAAGGCTACCTGTGCAAAGAGTGCGCCGGCAAGCTCTCCCCCTACTTTCACGGCTATCGCTCCAGCACCGCGGACGATATCCGTGAGCAACTCGCCTACCGCGAGGCCAACGCCGAGCGCCTGTCTTCGTTCAACCCCACGCGCACGCTTTCTGCCGGGCGCACCAATATTATGCTCGATGAGGACGCGGGCCTGCTGATCATCACTTCGCAGAGCCGCTGGCGCGACGCCAATCCCGACATCATCGAGTTCTCGCAGGTACTCGGCTGCGATATGGATATCGACGAGCAGCGCACCGAGATCTATCGCGAGACCAAGGACGGCGAGCGCGAGAGCTACGACCCGCCGCGCTACGACCTGGATTACGACTTTAACCTGACCATTCACGTCAACACGCCGTACTTCACCGAGATCAACCTGCGCGTGAACGACTCCACCATCGATCAGCGCGGCTCCATCGAATATCGCGAGGCCAAGCGCCAGGCAACTGAAGTCCTCGATGCGCTGGTGCAGCTGCGCCAGGAGACGCGCGACAGCGTCGTGGCCGCCAAGGCCCCCAAGACCGCGGTGACCTGCCCCTTCTGCGGAGCCACCACCATTCCCGATGCCAGTGGGCGCTGCGAATACTGCGGCGGCGCCATCGGCGCATAGCCTCCGGCAGCGAAAGGACCGATCATGGCCTTCGAGAGCGTCAACTATCAATGCCCCGCGTGCGGCGGCCCCCTTCACTTTGCCAGTGCCGAGCAAAAGCTCGTCTGCGACTACTGCGATTCTCGTTTTGAAGTCGAAGAAGTCGAGGCCCTCTATCGCGAGCGCCAGGACAAGGCAGATGCCAAAGCCGATGCAGCAGCCGCAACGCCCAAGCCTGCTGTCGACGATGCCGTGCAGGAGCTGGCCCAAAACGCCGGCTACATCTGCTCGTCGTGCGGCGCCGAGCTCGTGTCCGACGGCACCGTCGCCGTCACCACCTGCCCGTACTGCGGCAACTCCGCCGTGGCGCCCGGCCAGCTCTCTGGCGACTTCTCGCCCGACCTGGTAATTCCGTTTAAGCTCGGGCACGACGACGTCACGGCCGCACTCAAGGAACACTACA
>CABUGR010000049.1 GCA_902491135.1 uncultured Collinsella sp.
CGCCGATTATCGCCGTGAGTGCCAACGCCTTTGCCGACGACCGCAGGCTTTCGCGTGAGGCGGGCATGAACGCGCACCTGAGTAAACCCGTGAGCTCGCAGGAGCTCGTCGAGGCGCTTGCGCACATAGCCGCCGACGCTTCATAAGCATATGGCCCGGTTCCAAGGTTGGTTGGAACTGGGCCATATTGCTATTTGCGAGACCTGCTGAGGGGCTTACTTTTCCTGAATTTGCTTACCGCAAAGATGCTCAATCGTAATCTCGTAGAGCTGGACGCCCTTAATACCCTTGGCGATTTCCTCTTCGACTTCTTCGGCAGAAGGGTAGTACTTAAGGGCGAGCTGGCGGACTTTGTCCTCGATAAACGCGGGGGTGTCATTCGCCAGGCGACAACGGCCAAAGACGACGGTGCTCATAACGTAGGGAGCCCAGTCACCGTCCTGGTACCACTCGTTGCCGTATACGGTAAAGCAGACCTTGTCATCGCGCTTGAGTGCGTCGACCTTGTGGCCGGCTTTGGCGCCATGGAAATAGATCTTGTCGTGCTCGGCGTCAAAGAAGTAGTTGACGGGAATGGCGTACGGGTAGCCATCGTCGCCGTTGACGGCAAAGACGCCGCGCTTGCAGGTGGCGAGCAGTTTGCGCGCTTCCTCGTCGGTGATGGCGCGTTTCTTTCGACGTAAGGGCCTAAACATCGTTGGCTTCCTTTCTGGTCGTGCGTGGTGGTTGAGCACAAACTATAGCGAAACGGATCCGTTTTTCTTGATGCGGGCGAGTATGTTTTTGAGCTTGTTAAAGTCGAGCGGTTTGGACAGATGGGCGTTCATGCCGGCGCCGTGTGCCGCCTTGGCGTCTTCGGCAAAGGCGTTGTCGGTGAGCGCGATGATGGGGATATCGGCTGCATCGACCTTCTCGCTCAGACGAATCACGCGGGTTACCTCGTAGCCGTCCATGTCCGGCATCATAATGTCCATCAGGATCGCATCGAAGCTGCCGGCGGGACGGCCAACGTATAGGTCGACCGCTTCGTTGCCATCGGCGGCGCGAGTTACGACAATGCCTTCGCTTTCGAGCAGCGCCTGGGCAATCTCGGCATTGAGCTCGTTATCTTCTGCCAAAAGAACGTTCATGCCGGCAAGCGAGCAGCTGTCTGCTTGCTCGTCCGCGCGTTCTCTTGCCTGAGGGTCTTTGTCGATATCGAGCGGAATCTGGACGTTGAACGTACTCCCTACGCCAACCTCACTCGAAATCTCAATCGTGCCGCCCATCAGTTCAATAAGCGACTTGACGATTGGCATGCCCATGCCGGTTCCTTGAAACTTACTGCGCGCATCGTCACCTTCTTGGGCAAACGGCTCATAGATATGCTTTAAAAACTTGGGAGTCATACCAATGCCGGTATCCGAAACGCTAAAGCAAAAGAGCGCGCGCCCGTTATCGAGTGGCTTGGTCTTTGAGCTAAAGGTGACGGAGCCGCCGTGCTTGTTGTACTTAATGCTGTTGTCTAACAGGTTGATCATGATCTGTCGGATATGGGTGGGACTGCCGATCATGTATGGCCCCGCGGCGTACGGCAGACTATTGTCCTGCATTGTGATGCCGTTACTGGACGCGCGGAGCTTGCACAGCACCAGCGTATCATCACAAAGCTCTTTGAGGTTAAAAGGCGCATGTTCCAGTGTTAGCTTGCGGTCTTCGATTTTTCCCATCTCGAGGATGTCGTTGATCAGCGAGAGCAGGTGATTGGCGGCAACGCGCGCCTTGGCACGGCTCTCGCGGGCGACTTGCATATCGCCTTCCTTCAATTCTTCAATTTCGATAAGGCCCAGGATACCGTTGAGCGGCGTACGGATGTCGTGGCTCATGCGCGTGAGGAATGCCGTCTTAGCGGCGTTGGCAGCATCGGCTTTTTTGCGCTCGGTTCGATCGCGCACGAGCGCCCAGATGAGCAGGACGATGCCGACCGACAACATACCGATGAGGGTAGCTGCAATGGCGGTGCGGTTGCGATAAAGGAATTGAAGCGTGTTGGATTCCTGGGCCGTGTACGACGTGGAGGAGTAATTACTTGCGGAGAGCGATTCTCCGGCATTGATGATGCCCTTGTTGATGATTCCCAGCAGTTCGGGCTTGCCGCGCGACATCAAGCACGCGAGGTCACAGGTGTCAGGGAGCTCGACCGTCTCGCAGTCCTCGAGATCATAACGGTCACCGATGGTTTTTACGCGTGAACTGGGAGCGACGATGCAGCGCGCCGTTCCCTTCCTGAGGGCGTCGAACGCTTCATCGTCGGATTGGTATTCGGTTACGGTCGCTGTGGGGAATAGACTTTCAAGTGCATTTCGGTTGACAAACGATGATTTGGTACAGGCGATGTTCTGAAGGTCTTTTTTCAGGTTACTGCCGGTGTGGATGGCGGTGAGGGACATGGTCCCCAACGATACCGACTGCACAACGCCTGATTGCTCGGCAAACCAGCAATCTCGGTATGCCGGCAGCGCAACGTCTATGCTTCCCTCTGACAGGGCCTTTGACATCATCTTGTAGCTATCAAAGGCGACGGTTTTGACCGTAATGCCAAATTTATCGTGTAGCGTCGTCGCAAGCGATGCGAGCGAGCCTTCCATTTTGCCGTCTTCGTCTTCGTTGCAGTAGGGGAGTTTGCCCGTAATGTAGCCGAGCGTGATGGTGTTGTTGTTCGCCTTGAGCCAGGCGCGCTCATCGCCGGTGAGCGAGGATGATCCGCTGTTTTGCGCTGAATAGTTCGATTTGACCTCGTCGTTATAGCGGGGGTTGACGCGGTTGATTGCCGCCATTGCGGAGTTGATGTTGTCCATCAGGTCGGGGCGGCTTTTGGGAACGGCAAAGTAGTAGTCGCTCGAACCGACGTAGAACATGGGCGACGCCTCGGGCGACGAAATGGTGTCGTTCATGATGATGGCGTCGACCTCGCCGTTTGCGAGCGCGTCAAAGAGAACGGAGCCTCCGTCATACTCCCTGTATGTGCAGGCGATTCCCTCGTTGGCGAGCCACTGCTGGCCGACGATGGTTTGCATAACACCGGAGTTGTAACCGATGGTGAGACCCTGGAGTGCTTGAGGGTCACCCTTGGCCAGGTCGTCACGGTCGGGCCTGGCGTAGATGTAGTAGCGCTCGGTGCCCTCGGGGTTCGAGGAAAAGAGCAGCTTTTGGGCGCGTTCCTCGGAGTAGGAGATGTTGGGCATGAGGTCGATCTCGCCTGCCTCGAGCATGTCCATAAGCTCGGTGAAGGTGCCGGAGACGTATTCGTACCGCCAGCCGGGCGTGTAGTACGACAGGGTCTGGAGGTACTCGTAACCCCATCCCGAGAGACGCTCGCCGGGGGTGCCGTTCTGGAAGCCCTCGTTGTTGACGAGCCAGCCGACGCGGACCGTCTTGACTGGCTGACTAGAGTCATCGGCAAAAGCCTGGACAGGCGCGATGGAACTCAGTGCGGCAAGCGCGGCAAGCACAATGGCCAGGGCGCGACATATAACTGAACGAAGGACAGTGGCAGCTCTCACATGCAATCCTAACGAATCGAGACAATACCGCATAAGGATACCAGCTCAGCCTGCCCAGTCGGCAGCTGTACCGCTAAACGCTCCCGCCCGGCAGTCATCGGGGACGTTCTTAAACGACTAGTCATCGGGGACGTTCTTGTTTGACTGGTCATTTAAGAACGTCCCCAATGACTAGTTCCGTTTGCTGGGGAGGCGTGGGACAATACCGAGCGAACGTGATTGGTTGTCCGTGGAAGGGGTCGCGATGAAAAAGCTCAGGACGCTTGCCGATGTGCTGCGACAGGCTGGCTTTGCACGCATTACGGGCCTGTTTCTTATTTTCTATCTGCTTTGCTCGACGGCTGTCTGGCTGTCCGAGCCCACGACCCTCACGTTTGGCGATGGTCTCTGGTTTAGCTTTGAGACGGTCTCGACGATTGGCTTTGGCGATATCCCCGCTGAAACGCCGGTTGCCCGCGGCATTACCGTTATCCTAAGCGTCATCAGTATCTTCTATATCGCCATGCTTACGGGCGTGGCGGTGAACTACTGCAATACGCTTATCAAGATGCGCCAAAAGGACACCATGGCGCGCTTTATGGACGATCTTGAGCATTTGGAAGAACTCGACCGCGATGAGCTCGCCGATTTGTCGCGCCGCGTGCGCGAATACCGTCGCCGGCAACGATAGAACGGGTGCCGCGCGTCACGACGAGGGGGATTGCATATGAACATCACCGTCTACCTGGGCGCGAGCGTCGGCAACGACCCGGCGTTTCTGCCTGCAGTGCGAGAGCTCGGCACGTGGATTGGCTCCAATGGCCACGCGCTCGTATACGGCGGGTCCAAATCGGGACTGATGGGCGCGCTCGCCGATAGCGTACTCGAGGCAGGCGGACATGTGACGGGTGTGGAGCCGAGCTTTTTTATCGAGGCAGAGTTTCAACACGACGGAATCGACGACCTTATCGTGACGAGCGATATGGCGGAGCGCAAGGCCAAGATGATCGAGCTCGGCGATGCGTTCATCGCATTTCCGGGCGGCACGGGCACGCTCGAGGAGATTGCCGAGGTTATGTCCGCGGTGTCGTTGGGGCACCTGAGCTCTCCGTGCATCCTGTATAACCTGGACGGTTACTACAACGACCTCAAGGCGTTGCTCGGGCACATGATTGATAAGGGGCTTTCGAGCCCGAGGCGCCAGCACGGCATCTACTTTGCCGACGATTTGCGCGAGATTGCCTCGATTATCAACGGATAAGTCTTGAGCCTGCCCCACTATGGCTCCCAATGGTGCCGTTTGCGGCGCAGGTGGTTGGCTCGTTCGGGCAACGCTCGCTCTACAATAAAACGTATCTATGTCGACTTTGACCGCGGGAGGACCCGATGGATAACCTTGCCAAACCCACGAACCGAGCGCTGTTTTTGGTCAGCGTTGCCGTGACCGGTGCACTCGCGGGTGCCGCAGTCTGGCTGTTCTTTTTTGCGATGGAGCACGGTATCGACTATCTATGGACCGAGATTCCGCACGCGCTGGGCGTCGCTTCGCCCGAGCTTGCCAGCGGCCCGTTTGGCTTTCTGCCGTACCCGTTTTTTGTCTGCCTGCTGGGCGGCCTGTTAATCGGTCTGTACGAAAAGATGACAGGCACCAAGACCGATGACCTCAACCAGGTGATGGCTAAGGTTAAGCAAGACGGGCGCTACCCGTACGACAACCTGGGCAAGCTTTCGCTCGCGGCATTGCTGCCGCTGCTGTTTGGCGGAAGCATTGGACCGGAGGCCGGCCTGACCGGCGTTATCGCCGGTCTGTGCAGCTGGGTCGGCGACCGCATGCGTCGCTTTGGCGCCGAGTTTAGGGAGCTCACGTTGCTGGGCACCCAGGCTGCCCTGACGGCGCTCTTTACCGCGCCCGTCTTTGGCTTTGTGGCGCCGCTTGCCGGTAGCACCGACGGCCAGGGTGAAGACGCCGACGATGAGTCCGCGTCCGGCGAGATCACCATCAAGCTGCCCAAGGCGCAAAAGACGGTGGTCTACGGTATTGCGATTGCCGGCGGTCTGGGCACCTACCTGCTGCTTGGACAGCTTGTGGGCGGCGGCATGGGCATGCCCAGGTTCGAGTCCGCCGAGGTGGGCAACCTAGAGCTTACCTGGCTCGTCCCTCTGTCGTTGATCGGCACCGTCTGCGGATGGCTGTACTTTGTCTCTGAGCATGCGAGCGAGGCACTGTCTCACGCAATAGGGGAGCGTCCTGTCGTCAAGGCCATGCTAGCCGGTCTGGCGCTCGCCATCTGTGGCACGGTTCTGCCCTACACCATGTTTGCCGGCGAGACCCAGGCCGACGTGCTCATGGAAACCTACCTGACCATTCCCGCTGGCGTGCTTATCGCGACCGGTCTTGTTAAGGCCATGCTGACGCCCGCCCTCATCAACCTTGGTTGGCGTGGCGGCCACTTCTTCCCGGTTATCTTCTCGGGTGTGAGCCTGGGCTACGGCCTTGCCATCCTCACCGATCCGGTCTTTTGCGTCGCCGTCTGCACGGCATCGACGATGGGTGCGGTCATGCGCCAGCCGGTCATGGTCGTGGGCCTGCTGCTCATGTGCTTCCCACTCAAGGGTATCGTCTGCATGATCATCGCGGCCGTCATCGCCGCCGGCATTCCACTGCCCAAGCCGCTGCGCAAGTAGTACAGTGGCGCACGCCGGGGACATGCCCTTTGCCACGGATTTGCGGGGAGGGGGGCGATCGCGTCCTTCGCGGATTGAGACTCGTGTGGCTACAGATCGCGTACTCGATAAACCTTGGTGCTGACGGCGCAGCTGATTGCACATAGCGCGAGGGCAAGTGCGGCGATGCCTGCACACAGACAGCCCAGAACGGCAGGATCGGGATTCGCTCCGGCAATCGACATGAGCCAGTTGCTGATGGGGTTGGAGGAGCTCAGCGTGGCCATGGCAAGGCATCCGAGCATGGCAAACAGGCCAACGGATAGGCGCAGCGCCTCCATGTGTCCAAATCGAAAGAACAGCGGCTGTGCCAAAAACACCATCATGAGGGAGATGAGCATCGATGCTGCCGAGGCGATTGCGATTTCAAAGACCGTCTGTCCCGTCGAAGGAATGCCCGCGCTATTGAAGAGCGGGATGGAGGCGATGCTCAAAAGCGTAGCTGCACATGCCATGAGGGCGGAGAAGACAATAACGCTCAGGTAGCGTGCGCAGATGATGTCTTTGCGCGAGAAGGGCAGCGTTGCCCGATAACGCTCCCAACCGTTTTGATTGTCGAAGCCGGCCAGCGAGCTCATGACCATGATGGGCGACATGGCGCTGACCGCGCAGGCACCGGCGCTCATGCCAGAGTCACCGTCCGATGCGTTGGCAAGGGTCAACACGACGAATATGAACACGCCGACACCCGCGATGCTCGGGACGAGCGTGCGAACGATGGCGAGCTCGGACATAAAGGCTCGTTTCATTTCGAAGCCCCTTTCAGCATGAGGCGCAGATAGTCGTCAATGGTTGCCCGATCGCAGGGAATCTCGGGGAAGGCCTCGAGCGTTTCGCGACGGTTGGGCACGAGCACGTCCACGCTATAGGCGTGGTGGGCAGCACGGGCACCTTCGACGCAAGCCATAAGCTCGGCGGCCTGTGCTTGGGTGCAGTGGGCGATGCCAGCA
>CABUGR010000050.1 GCA_902491135.1 uncultured Collinsella sp.
GCCCGGCCCCCGCCTTCGGTGACGCTGCTGCAAGCGACCTGCGATGGGGCCGTTGTTGGTTGGGGCCGCTGGGCTGATGGGAGCACGTGGCTGTTGCGGGCCCTGGTCCCGGCGGCGGCCTCGGCGCTTCGCGCCTGCCTCCTTGGGGGACTGTGGAGCGCGGATCGCAGCTGCGGCGCGTTGCGCCTGCTGCCTTGGGCAACTTTGGGGTCGATTGAGGTTGTCTGCACAATTCGCGGTATTATGTTTGCGGAGTTTTGAAAGGAGCCGCTGGTGGTCACGACGACGTTTGCTTCGCCTTTGGGCGAAATCCTGCTTGCCGCTGATGGCCGCGGTTTGACGGGGCTTTGGTTTGAGGGGCAGGAGCACTTTGGCTCCACGCTTCTGAAAGAAGATCCCGAACATGTTGAAGGTGCCGATGCGGTTTCTGGTACCGGTGGGATGTCTTCGGTGAGTCCGGCAAATGGCGCGGCTTCTTCGGTGCTTGAGCGTTCTTGGGCTTGGTTGAATACTTATTTTGCGGGGCAGGAGCCTCGGTTTACGCCGCCGTTGCATATGATTGGCACGGCGTTTCAGCGTGAAGTTTGGTACGAGCTGCTTTCTATTCCGCGTGGCGAGGTCGCTACGTATGGTGAGATCTCCCAGCGTGTTGCGGCTCGACATCGTGTACCGGGAAACGAGGCGCCCGTTGTGTCTCCCCGTGCCGTGGGGGCCGCGGTCGCTCGCAATCCTGTTTCGATTATCGTGCCGTGCCATCGCGTGGTGGCGGCCGACGGATCGCTCAACGGATATGCCGGCGGGCTTGATCGCAAGGAGTGGCTGCTGCGGCTTGAGGGCGCGTACGAGGAGTAACGCTCGAACACTTTGCATAACTAGGACGCCGCGAAAGGACGAGTCGCTGTCTTTTCGCGGCTGGCATGCGTCCAGGCGCTCGGCGTCTGCGCCTTAAGTTTGGCTAAGCCATATCCTGCGTATTTGAAAACGCGCAGGTTGAGCAGCTAAGGCTGCGCTAAGGAGGCTGACGGTGCGCTATCATCGGCAGTATCGAAACTTGTATAGCCGTGCGCCAAAGGAGCAACCATGAAACTGATGCTTGCCGAGGACGAACCCGGCCTCTCCCGCGCCCTTACCGCGATTCTTCAACATAGCGACTACGAGGTCGACACCGCGCTCGACGGTCTGACGGCGCTCGAATATCTGCTCGCCAACGACTATGACGCCGCAATCCTGGACATCATGATGCCCGGCATGGATGGAATTGAGGTGCTCAAGCGCACACGTGCCGCCGGTAAGCGACTGCCCATCATCATGCTCACGGCAAAAAGCGAGGTGTCCGATAAGGTCGAGGGCCTGGATGCCGGTGCCAACGATTATCTGACCAAGCCGTTTGCCGCCAAGGAACTGCTCGCTCGCATTCGTGCCATGACGCGTGCCGCGACGGCAATTGACGCCACGACGCTCAGTGTGGGCAATATGCGCCTCGACACGGCATCGTGCACGCTTGTGGGTCCCTTGGGCGAGGAGCACCTGGCCAATCGTGAGTTTCAGCTTATGGAGCTCTTTATGCGCAACGCCGGCACGCGTATGCCCACCGAACGTCTGATGCTCGAGGTTTGGGGTGAGGATGCGCCCGAAGGCGCCAACGTAGTGTGGGTCTATATCTCGTACCTGCGCAAAAAGCTGACGGCGCTGGGTGCCAACGTGGCCATCCGCGCATCGCGCAATCAGGGATATTCGCTTGAGGTTGTCGAGGAGGGCGAATAAGCGTGAGCGCGAGCGCGTGGTGGAAGCGCATGGCGACAAAGCTCGGCATGGGAGCGGACTCGGGTAATCCGGGGCGCGTCGATGCTGCCAGTGCAATGGGACGTCGTCTGCGTCGCAAGTTCATCCTGGTTGCCATGGGTGCCGTGACCGTCGTGCTTACGCTCATCATTGCCGGCATCAACGTCGTCAACTACTCGCATATCTGCAAGATGGCCGATGCTCGCCTGGACTATATCTTGGCGGGCAAGAACGGCATTGATTGGACGGATGAGCCTAAGACCGACCCCGGCCAGGATGTGGGCGCCGGTAAGACCGCTGCCGGTGACAGGGTGGTCATGCGCACCGGGCACTTCGAAGGTATGACGGCGGAGTCTCCCTTCGACACGCGCTACTTTACGGTGTCGATTGCCGGTGGGCAGGTGACCGATGTCAACACGGCCCGCATTGCCGCGGTGGGTGCCAAGCGTGCTGCACGCATCGCTGCAGGACTATATTCCAAGGGTTGGACCTCGGGTTTTTCTGGCAATTATCGCTATACGACTGACGTTCAAGACGATGAGACCACCTATGTGTTCGTGGACTGCTCGCGCGAGCTTGCAAGCTTTCATTCGTTTTTGAGCGCGAGCGTGGCGATCAGTTGCATTGGCTGGCTGGCGGTGCTGGCAATTGTGGCGGGTGCCTCGGGCGCGGTGATTCGACCGATGGTCGAGAGCTACAGCAAGCAAAAGCGCTTTATTACCGATGCGAGCCACGAGATCAAGACGCCGCTGGCTGTAATTGACGCCGCCAATGAGGTGCAAGAGATCGAGAGCGGCGAGAGTGAGTGGACGCAGAGCATTCACGAGCAGGTCGCGCGGCTGACGGCGCTCACGGAGCGTCTGGTGTTTTTGGCTCGCATGGACGAGGGTTCGGCGGGCTTTACCATGATATCGATCGATCTTTCGGAGGCAGTGGACAAGGCGGCGTCGCCGTTTGAGTCGGTGGCGGTTTCGCGTGGCAAGCGTCTGTCGACGTCGATTGCGAGTGGCGTGCGGGCCCATGCCGATGCTGCAGCGGTGGCGCAGGTGGTTGAGCTGCTGCTGGATAACGCCACGCGCTATGCGAGTGAGGGCAGTGTAATTGAGTTGAGTCTGCGTGCCGTCTCACGCGGTGCAGGCAAAGGTTCGGCCGAGCTTGTCGTTTCGAACGCCGTGGACGAGCTGCCCGAAGGCGACCTAGATCGATTGTTCGACCGCTTCTATCGTGCGGACGTGTCGCGCAGCTCCAAGACGGGCGGCTCGGGCGTGGGCCTATCCGTGGTGCGTGCCATCGCCGAAGCCCATGGTGGGAGCGCTTCTGTCTGCGGCCACGGCAACCAGATCACCTTCACCGTCCGCCTCTAAAACCTGCCAAAATGAACCTGTCCCTTTTTGGTCGGTGCGAAATGGGTAATACTAAAGAGTTATCCGACCAGATGGGAATTAATCGATGGCCTATATCGAATTCAAAGACGTCATCAAGGCATACGGCGAGGGCGACGCCCGCATTCACGCACTCGACGGCGCGAGTTTTACGGTCGAGCGCGGCGAGCTCGCCATCATTTTGGGTGCTTCAGGCGCCGGTAAAACGACGGCGCTCAACATCTTGGGCGGCATGGACACGGCAACTTCCGGCACCGTGACGGTGGACGGGCGCGACGTGAGCTCCGCTAACGAGGCGCAGCTCGTGGAATACCGCCGCGCCGACGTCGGCTTTGTCTTCCAGTTCTACAATCTGGTCCCCAACCTGACGGCCCTCGAAAACGTTGAGCTCGCAGCTCAGATTTGCCCCGATTCGCTCGATGCCGAACAGACGCTTCGCCAGGTTGGCCTGGGCGAGCGCCTGGGCAACTTTCCGGCACAGCTTTCCGGCGGCGAGCAGCAGCGCGTGTCCATCGCCCGCGCACTGGCAAAGAACCCCAAGCTGCTTCTGTGCGACGAGCCCACGGGCGCGCTCGACTATAAAACCGGCAAGCAGATCTTGCAGCTGCTGCAGGATACCTGCCGCAAGCAGGGCATTACGGTCATCATCATCACGCACAACTCCGCGCTCGCGCCCATGGCCGATCGCCTGATTCGCTTTAAGAGCGGCCGCGTGGAGAGCGAGACGGTCCAGCAAAATCCCGTGCCTATCGAGACGATCGAGTGGTAGCGCCCATGGATCAGGACCGCCAAAACAGCCAACGCCGCGACGCGCAGAACACGGAGCGCGAGCAGGATTTTACGACCTACCGCACTGCCCAAAGCTCAAACGATATGGTGCCGACGGTGTTTCGCCGCGGTGTCTACCGCACGATTCGCGGCAGCCTCAAACGCTTCTTGTCTATCGTCGTGATCACCGCGCTCGGCGTGAGCGTGATGTGCGGCCTTAAGGCGGGTTGCGAGGACCTGTGCGATTCGGTTGACGCCTACTTCGACCAGCAAAATGTCTATGACATTAACGTGCAGTCGACCTATGGCCTGACTGACGATGATCTCGACGCCATCCAAGAGGTCGATGGCGTCGAAACGGCCGAGGGCATCTACACCGAGACCGCCTACACCGCCGTGGGCACAACGCGCGAGCGCGTGGTCGTGCAAAGTCTCTCCAAGGAGAATATCGATCAGCCAGTGCTCGTGAACGGCGATTTGCCCGAGAGCGCCGATGAGGTCGCGGTGACTTCGAAGTTCCTGAAGGCTTCGGGCAAAAAGCTCGGCGATACGGTGAGCTTTGCTGCCAACGATGCGAGCTCGTCGAACCAAAGCGCCAAGGATCAGTTTGCCGATGGCGATTACACCATCACGGCCGAGGTTCTCGATCCCACTGATGTGAGCTCCGACTCGACGGTCAACGCCTTCCGTGCCGCCTCGGCGGCGGACTATAAGTTCTATGTGAGCGAGGACGCCGCGACATCTTCTTCCTACTCCGCGGTCCACGTGGTCGTCGAGGGAGCCAAGGATCTCAACTCATATTCGGATGCCTACGCGGCAAAGATCAATGAGGTCAAGGGCAATATAGAGAAGATCCGCGAGGAGCGTGAGAAGGCGCGCGCTCAGGAGCTGACGGTCGACACGCCGACAAGCTTGGATGCGGCCGAGCGTCAGGCCGCCATGCTCTTTGGGATCGAGCAGGACAACATCAATCGCATGGCCGAGGGCAGCGACGAGCGTGCGCAGGCGCAAGCCGACCTGGACCAGCGCCGTGCCGCCGCCGACCAACAGTTTGCCGACGCCCGCGCCGAGCTTTCCGATCTGGGAGAATGCACCTGGTACATCCAGGACCGCGGCAATATCGCAAGCTACTCGAGCGTGGAGAGCGATAGCTCGTCAATTGAAGCCATCGCCACGGTGTTCCCGTTCATCTTCTTTATCGTCGCCGTGCTCATCAGCCTTACCACCGCCACGCGTATGGTCGAGGAGGAGCGCACGCTCATCGGCCTGTATAAGGCGCTCGGCTATTCGCGCGGACGCATCCTGTCCAAATACGTGGACTATGCGCTGTGGGCTTGTCTGATCGGCGGCGTGCTCGGCAACATCATCGGATTTGTGGGCCTGCCGCTGTTCTTGTTTACGGTGTTCGACGACATGTACTCGCTGCCCCAGATGTTGCTTTCGTACGACATCGTGTCCTCGATCGTCTCGGTGGCGCTGTTTGCCGTGGGCGTGGTGGGCGCCACGATTATCGCCTGCCGCCACGAGATGGCCGAGACTCCGGCCTCGCTCATGCGCCCCAAGGCCCCGCGCGCCGGCTCGCGCATCTTGCTCGAGCGCATCGGCTTTATCTGGCGCCGCATGGGCTTTTTGAACAAGGTCGCTGCACGCAACCTATTTCGTTACAAAAAGCGCGCCTTTATGACCATCTTTGGCATCGCGGGCTGTACGGCGCTTGTGATTTGCGGCATGGGCATCCGCGATACGTCGGTGGCGCTTTCGCCCAAGCAGTACGGGCATATCACGCGCTATGACCTGCTGGCGGTTGCCAATCCCGACGATTTTTCGCAGACGTGCGCGGCATTGGATGAGCGAAGCGCAGCCAAGGATTCCGACGTGACCGTGACTTCGACGCTGCCGATTATGACCGACAACGTCACCTTTACATTTGGCGGCAAGAGCGAGACCGTGCAGCTGATCGTGGTGCCCGATGACCGCACGAACGACCTGGACGACTACGCGCGTCTCGAGGATGAGTCCAAAGAGCCATTGTCTTTGCGTGACGGAGACGTGTATCTGAGCAAGAGTTCACAGCTGGTTCTTGGGATTCAGCCGGGCGACACGGCGCAGGTCCAGGATTCGTCGCTCAACGTCGCCAAGGTCAAAGTCAGCGACATCTCGCTCAACTATTTGGGCAACACGCTCTATATGACGCGGGGCACCTATGAGCGCGCGTTCGGCCGAAGCGCGCGTCTTAACGGCATCTTTGTGCTGCTTAAGGGCTCGTCGGCCGACCAGATTGCGTTTAGCAAGAATCTTAAGAGTGACGGTTGGCTCACCATCTCGAGCACGGCCGAACATTGGCAGAACTACGAGGCGAACTTCACTATCATCAATTCCGTCGTGGTGCTCGTGACCTTTATGGCGGCGTGCCTGTCGTTTGTGGTGGTGTTTACGTTGTCCAACACGAATATCTCCGAGCGCGAGCGCGAGCTGGCGACCATCAAGGTGCTGGGCTTCCGTCGTGGCGAGGTACACCATTACGTCAACAAGGAGACGTTGATCCTCACGGCGATTGGCACCGCACTGGGCGTGCCGCTGGGTGGCCTGCTTGCCGAGAGCTTTACGTACATCCTGCAGATGCCGTCGCTGTACTTTGACGTCGAAGTCGAGCCGCTGAGCTACGTGCTTGCCGTGGTGCTTTCCTTCGGCTTTACGATCATCGTCAACCTCGCCACCAACCGAACTCTCAATAAGATCGACATGGTCGGCGCCCTCAAGAGCGCCGAGTAACCTGTCCTGGGATTCAAGTTCTAGCGAGCTGCCGACGCGCCCGCAGCAGTATTTTTGCATAAACCGCTCCGCCAAATGCATACTTTGACGGGGCGGTTGCTTTTTGCCCACAGGTACCCCAGGGGGCGCCGTGCAAATTCCGGAGTATTCAGCATCCCGGGGTCCGCGGGCGCGGGGGCGGGTGCACAAAACCGCGCTGAAAGCCCCGATTCTGAGTCCCAACGCCTCTAGAGCCGCTCGTTTTTTTACAGGATGCGGCCCATGGTGCCTGCCTTTCGCCCAAAATCCAGTATGCAGGCACCCTCGGCTGCTGAATACTCCCAAAAATGCACGCCGCATCCTACCCCAGGCACCCGCAGCAAGAAGACGAATAGCCACGGCCTCCCTAGTTACCGCAGGAGGCCCCAGGGCTTACCTCCCAAATCGTCCT
>CABUGR010000051.1 GCA_902491135.1 uncultured Collinsella sp.
GCTCGGCAACGCGAATCACCGAACCGCGAGCGCGAACCGTAACCTCGACGATTGCCGGGTTGGGGTTCGAGGGGTTCTTCTCATAGCGAAGTACGACGTCGACCGTCATGGGCTCGATATCGAAAACCTTGAGCGCCTCGCCGATCTTCTCATCCACATGCGCACGCAGAGCATCGGTTACCGTCGTCTTGCGTCCAGAAACCTTGATATCCATACGTGGCTCCAATCTGCCTCGGGGACTTACTGTACTGGCTATGTACCCATTGCCGTGCATTTAATCACGCGGATTCCCAAAGACCCGAATAACGATTGCTTGATACCGCATACCGAAGTCTCGCACTTTTCTGTGGCAAAGTGCGCTATGGGAGGGCGACGGCGACTTAAGTTTTGCACCTAAAAAACGTCTTTGACCTGCTGGTTTTATGGAAACGAAAAAGCCGGGCTCCCCTGTTGGGAAAGCCCGGCAATGCGTGTTGAAACCGTGAAGAGGCGTCTCTCCTAGCGCATAGGAGACGCCACCCCTAGCAATAACTAGCTATTGAGCTTGTTAATGTCGTCGTCGGTGATAGTGCCCTCCTGGCCGGACGACTTATCCTCGGAGGTTGCACCCTCGCCGCTCGAATCGGAGGATGCGGACTCGCTGGATCCGGTGTCGGTCGACTGCACGTCGGCGCCCGAGACCGTCTTGGTGGTGAGGTCATAGGGCATCGTGCCGTACCAGACGGAGTGGACCGCCTCGAGCGTGCCATCGACCGTGATACCGTCGAGGGCATCGCTCACGGCACGGCATAGCTCGTCGTTGGCCGCGAGGCCCGCGACGCCGAGCGTCGAGGGTGTCTCGAGCGCGCCGACGTAAGAGATCTGGCTCATCAGGCGCGCAAGGTAGCCGCCGGCCGTGGAATCGCAAATCACGTAGTCGATCTCGCCGGACTCGAGTGCCTCAAAGCACTCGTTGATGTTGGAAAAGGTCTTTTGGTTGGCCGTGATGCTCTGCTTGGCGAGCGCTTCCTGCGAGGCCGAAGAGGTCTGAACGCCCAGGGTAGCGGCGTTAAGCGTTTCGGTGGAAACGCTCAGCGACTCGCCGTCGCTCGTCTTTCCGAACACTGCCGCAGCGTCGTACAGGCAAGTACCAAGCGTGCTGATGTCACCATCCGTGGAATTGATGTCGCCAATGAAGATGTCGGCCTTTTTGTCGCCAAGCGCGGAATCGGCAGAAGACGCATCGACGAAGGCAACCTTGAGGCCCATACGGCTTGCAAGGGCGCGGGCAGCATCGACCGCGTAGCCCGTGAGGTTACCATCGGCGCCCTGCATGGCCTGCGGGGCATCGGAGGTATCGAGGGCAACCGTCAGGGTACCGGGAGTGACCAGGGCATCGTCCGACACCGCCGGCGTGACGGTCTCGCGCTCGATCTGGTCAATCGTGGGCGTCGTGAACGTGGACAGCGGGTTGAACGCGCATCCGCTCAAGCCCAATACGGCAATGACCGCCGCGGTCCCAGCACCTAACCGAGCCGCATGCATCAAGCTGCCCCTCACCATGTCCACTACCCTGCCTTCTGTGTCGTATACAATCCGTGCGTTGCGCGGAATAACGGGTGTTCCCACCAGCTGACCTGGTATTTGACCCCACACTTGCGCACCGGGGTGTTTGCTCGGGAGGCCGTAGCCACCTTCACGACTGGCCCGCTCGCCCGCGAGGCGGTATTGCCCCAAAGAAAGTAGAACGGACGGTGCGGCTTACATCTAGGACGCGCCATGATCGCGCCGCGCGCACGCGGTCGCTTACGTGGATCCCTTTGACCGCGTCTGTCTTGGACTAGGATGGACATTTCGTCCGTCCGCAACCACAGCCTGGCAGGAACGTAGCGCATTATAGCTAAGTTCAAGCTAAAGTTTAAGGTTAGGGGCGTCATTCGCACCGTGAGCACAGATTTTGCAGGTCGGAGCGGACTATTCGTGCCCCCATGAAGCCCGGAGCTCCCCTACGGGGAGCTCCGTGGCACCCGTCTCAGGGTGCCGTGTGCAAAAAACGGCAAATATGAGTACTGCTACCAATTTAGTAGCAGCGTTTTTCCGCCCCACGAGCCCTTTTTGAGTTCCGTACAGCCCGCTTGGCGCCAAGATATTCCACATTCGTTTATTATCTCTTCACTGAATCCAGATTTTCGGCTCAGGTTTCTCTGTTTTTCCTGTCACTAATCTAGTAACAGTACTCATATTTGCCGTTTTTTGCACAGAGCATATAACAAACCCCCTATAAAGCCATAGTTTTACGCCGGCTTGAGCCCAAAGCACGCTCGGAGCGTATTCAGCAGAGCATCTTGCCTCTTTCGACGCGCCTCTACGCGATTCTGATATCGCTTACCCATGCGTTGGTAAATGCGCCATGCGAGCGCTTCCATCGCTTCCATGTCGCAGAGCATTTCGTTGTTGACCGTCGCAACCTCGATTCCCATAGTGATCAAGCCCGTGTTGCGTTTTTCATCATGGACACGTCCCCTCCGGGAGGAATGACCCAGCTCGCCGTTGTATTCCAGGTCAAACCGGGCTGCTTCCTGATACGCATCGCAAACTGCATGCGGCATCCCCGAGATTGCCTGCGCGCGGTCATCGAACTCGATCTTGTAGTCGGTCTTAAAGGGACCGCAGGCAAATCCGCCATAGGAAAACGGAAGCGAAAACATGGCAAGCATGATGCACTCCATGGGTGAGCGCAGGTTTTCTGAGAGGTAGGGACACAGGCGTAGCAGTTGTTTGGCCGCACTCCCCTTGCATGCCGCAAGGTAATCTGCCAGGCGATCGGGCGTCAGCACCGGCTCGACTTCAAAGTAGCCCACGTCTGCCGGTTGGTCCTTGTCCTTTGCAAGTCTATTCGCAACAGGCGAGGTATAGGGAGGCAGATACTTCCCGCGATCGCTTAGTGAAATCTTGGAACACAGTTCCTGGGCCAGGGCAAACGCCTGGATACAGCCGACCTCGCGGGCGACGGCAACACAAAGGGCCTCGGGAGATAGGCTGTACACCCCCGGTTCCACCTCTAGAATCGAGCCGGCAGGCAACCCGGAGCACACGGACCAGCCCACACCAGGCATGCGGCGGCGCTGCGCCGCAGATCCCACCAGCAAGCACAGATCTTCTTGCACCTCGCCGCTTTTGGCTCCAATTCGCACCAGGTCGGGAAGATAGATATCCTCGGTCGAAGGCGATGACGTACACAGCACGCGGCGCTCTTCATCGGGATTGAGGTCCTTCCAGCCGATGTAGCCCATCTGCCGGCGCTCGGCTCGAATCATGCGCAACGCCGAGGCGCCCGTCAGGATCACGGAAGCCGCTAGCTGCTCTTTTGTCGGTCTGTTGCACTGCCTGATTGTTACCGCCACACGAATCACCCCTACCAAACGCGTGCGATAGCGAGGCCATCAACGGCCGCGGCACCGGCGCGTTTGAGTTCCGCCGAAGCCGCTGCCATCGTCGCACCCGTGGTGATAACGTCGTCGATAAGCAGCAGGTGCTTGCCCCGCACATCCTCAACGGTCTCGTACATGCCTCGGGCACGTTCACGGCGTTCTTCACGACCGAGTTCACGCTGGTCGCCATGGCCGTACTTAACGAGGGCGTCGAGCAGAGGAACACCCGACAGCTCGCAAAATGGGCGCGCGATGGCTTCCATATGATCGAAGCCGCGCCGCCGAAACGCCGCCGCCGTCGCGGGCACAAACACCACTGCATCGGCGCCGGACAACACACCGCCTAAGCGTTCGGGCGCCGCGACCTGGGCATGCAAGGCGGTGTCGTATAGCAGCTCTGCCAGATACGGCGCCAGGCGTCGCTCGCCTGCGTCTTTGTACGCTTTAATGATCCGCGGCAGCGGATGCGTGTAAACGGCACATGCCAGGCACCGGTCGAGAGCTTCGGCCATCGCCGAGGACGCACCCTCGACCGAGCACTCGGTGCACAGCAAGTCTCCAAACGGGGCGCCGCATCGAGTGCAGCTATGCCGCGGGTCGATGAGCGCAAGCGCCGCCAAGCAGTCTTGGCAAATAAGCGCACCGGCGCGCTCGCAGCCGGCGCATCGCGTGGGCGACAACGCCTCAAGCGCCTCGTGCGCCGCCCGCTCGGCAAACGGTAGCAATTCGTCCGCAAACGGTAGGATGCCGGCACCTTGCAGGCATCCCAACACATTCAAATGTCTCTTCACGACACAACCCTCCCTACGCTCGATCGCAGGGAGGGTTGTTGATTCAGCGCTATGGTACCCCGACGCGTTTGGGGTCAGGCAGGTTAAATCCGTTTGCGGGCGCTATTCGCCGGTGGGCGGTTGCGGTGCGGACGAGTTTTGGGTCGAGCCCTCGCCACCATCCTGGCGCGGCTTGCGGGAACGGCGACGGCGACGGCGCTTTTGACCCTGGTCGGCCGAACCCTCGCCACCACGATCGTCGCGCGACTCGCGTTCATCGCGAGCAGCGCCGCGCGCGGCCTTGGCGGCCGCCCCTCCACCATCTCCGGGGCGACGGCGCGTGACCTTGACCTCGCCATCCGAGACCTGATCGGCCACGGAGGGCACCGAAGGCTTTTGCTGCGCGCCCGAGGAATGGCGACGACGCGGACGCGGGGTGCGCTCGTCATCGTTGCGCTGCTTGTCACCCTTGTCGGCAGGCGTATCGGAACCCGAACTACCCTTGGGGGCGGCACCGGCTTCGCGAGCGGCTGCGGCGCGGAAGGCGTCCTCGCGGTCCTCGCTCGACAGGTGACGGCGGCGACGGCGCGTGGGATTCATGCCACCGCCGCGGTTTTGCTGCTGAGGCTGCTGGGCCTCGCGCTCGCGGGGGGAGTTCTTGCCTGCGGGAGCGGCCTCGCCGGCATCGCCCGAACCCGAGCGCTTGCGGCGACGACGTCCACTGGCAGCCTCCTCAGCCTCGGGTGCCTCGGCCTTGCCGCGACCCTTACCGCGGCCGCGACCCTCGCCCTGGCTCTGACCGGCACGGGTATCGGCGTCCGCATCGCGACGGCGGCGCTTGGGCATCGACGTGCCCGCCAGACGGTCGGCGCTCGACAGGCCATCGCCCACGTCGACGCCGTTCTCGCGGTCGAGCTCCATAAGCGCCAGGCGCATCTCGGGCGACTCGATACGCTCGAGCACATCGCGCGTCACGCAGTCGGGGCGGCAGTTGCAGCCCTGCTCGGCGGCCTTCTTTTTACAGCCCTCCGAGCACGTCATATCGGCCAGGTTGACCTTAAAGACTTTGCCGTTCTCCAGACGCAACACCAGCTGCTCACGCGGCGTGTCATATTCCTGGATGCGCGCCTTGCCAAGCGGCGTATCGATAAGCGTCTTCTTTTTGGGCGCGCGGCTCTTAAAGTCCTTGTACGCCTCGAACTCGTAGCGCAGGCAGCACATCAGGCGGCCGCAGACGCCGCTAATTTTGGACGAATTGAGCGGCAGGTCCTGCTCTTTTGCCATGCGAATCGAAACCGGCTCAAACTGTCCGCCAAAGCGTGTGCAACAGAGCTCCTGGCCGCACTGGGCATAGCCGCCCACCAGGCGGGTCTCGTCACGCACGCCGATCTGGCGCATGTCGACGCGAATGTGCAGCGTCGAGGACAGGTCCTTGACGAGCTGACGGAAATCGACGCGCTCCTCGGCAGCAAAGTAGAACACAGCCTTCTCGCCGCCAAACAGGTACTCGACGCCGACCGGCTTCATCTCGAGGTCGAGTTCCTTGACCAAGCGGCGGAAATCGACCATGGCCTCGTCACCCTGGATAGCCAGGTCGTCGGCAAGCTGCAGGTCGATGTCGCTCGCTACGCGCAACACGGGCTTGAGCGGCTGACCGATCTCGTCTTGCGGCACCTCGAAGGGATCGGCCGTGACCAGGCCGATCTCGGTTCCGCGCTCGGTGGAGCAAATAGCGTAATCTGCCTCGAGGATATCCAGATCCTGTGGGTCGAACCACAGGTCGCGCGAGGCGTAGGTAAACTTAACGGGTACGACTAACGGCATTTCAGTGCCTTCCTGATATCGAACAGCATGACCTCGATGGCCAGCTGGGGAGTAACGTTTCTGGCGATGTTGCGCTCGGCGGTGACAATTGCCTCGAGCGCCTGGGTGGCACCCGCAACATTCGTCGCCGCGGCAAGCCGCCCGATCGTGTCGCGCACGTCCTCGTTCACAACGTCTGTCGCCTCATCCTGAAGCGTCAGCAGCACGTCGCGCATGAGCGTCCGCGCGCTCGCCAGCGCTTCCATGATACCCGAACGCTCGCGCGCGTTGAGTTCGCGCTTGTTGCGGTCCTCAAGCTGCTTCAATGCTCCACGCGACAGGTAGTCGGCATTTTGCTCGAGCACCTTTTCCTGCGTGGACTTGACCTCGGCGAGCGGCGCCTTGACGGCGACGATGAGCGACTTGGCGCGACTGAGCACATCGGCCTCGTCGGCGGCAATGAGCGAGTCGATGGCACGGACCATCTGGCGACGGGCGTCCTGGCGCTCGGCGCTCTTGAGGAACTCGATACCACGCGTGGGGCTTCCCGCCACAGCGACGGCCATACGGCAGCGCGCGGGATCCTGGCCGGTGGCGCGGCTCACGGCCTGCGCGGCCACAGTGGGCGACACCAGCCGAAACGGTACGCACTGGCAGCGGCTCACGATGGTGGGCAGCATCACGTCGGCCGAGGTGCCCAACAGGATGAACATGACGCCCTCGGACGGTTCCTCGAGCGTTTTGAGCAGCGCGTTGGCGGTGTTGGCGCGCAGCTGCTCGGCACGGTCGATGATGTAGACCTTTGCCTTGGCGCGGATGGGCGCCAAGGGCACGTCGTCGAGCAACTCGCGGGTCTGCGCGATGAGGTAGCCCGTAGCGCTTTCGGGCGTGTAATAGTGCACGTCGGGATGCGTATGGCGGGTGACGCGCACGCAG
>CABUGR010000052.1 GCA_902491135.1 uncultured Collinsella sp.
CGCGTCCTTTTCGATGTACTTGCGGTATTCGTCGAGCGTGGTCGCGCCAATCGCGTGCAGGTCGCCACGGGCGAGCGCCGGCTTGAGGATGTTGCCGGCGTCCATGGAACCCTCGGTGGCACCCGCGCCCACGATGGTGTGGAGCTCATCGATGAACAGGATGACCTTGCCCTCGGACTTCTGCACTTCCTTGAGCACGGCCTTTAAGCGGTCCTCGAACTCGCCGCGGTACTTGGCGCCGGCGACCAGCGCGCTCATGTCGAGCTCGATGAGGTCGCGGTCGCGCAGGGTGCTCGGCACGTCGCCGGCCACGATACGCTGGGCGATGCCCTCGACGATAGCCGTTTTACCGACGCCCGGCTCACCGATGAGCACGGGGTTGTTCTTGGTGCGACGGGACAGGACCTGGATGGTGCGGCGAATCTCATCGGTACGGCCGATGACCGGGTCGAGCTTGCCGGCGCGGGCGAGGTCGCAAATGTTGCGACCGTACTGCTCCAGCGCCTCAAACTGAGTCTTGTCCTCGGCAGACGTCACGCGGTCATCGCCACGCAGCTCCTCGTAGACTTGCTCGATGCGCTCCTTGGTGACGCCGGCGTCGCGCAGCACGCGGCCCGCCTCGCCCTTGTCCTCGGCAAGCGCCATAAGCAGATGCTCGGTCACCACAAAGCTGTCGCCCATCTTGGTGGCCTTCTTCTCGGCCTTTTCGATGACGCGAACGAGCTCGTTGGACAGGCCCATCTGCTGACCCTCGCCCGAAACCTTAGGCGCGTGGTCGATGGCATCCTGTGTGGAGCGTGCGAGCTGAGCCGGGTCGGCACCGATGCGCTCGATGATCACGGAGATATTGCGCTCGCCAGCACCCAGCAGGGCAGACAGCAGATGAATCGGCTCCACCGCGCCGGCCTGCGCGTCAGCGGCCGTGCTCATGGCGGTCTGCAGCGCCTCGCGCGACGTCATAGCTAGCTTATCGATTCTCATGGAATCACCTCTCTTGGGGCGGCCGCCCTACGGGGCGGCTTCACGTTGTTCGAGAAGTATTGTTGCCAGCTTTGCGCGATCTTATACACAAATCTAAGTCTCTATATATAAGATTTTCTGAGTGATTGAGAGATAGGGGTAAAGATGTCGGCCCGCCGCCGCACAGGTGCGCTACCGTCTCAATCTGTAACATCTATCGACCGTTTCTGGCTCCAGATGTTACAGATCGAGACGAATTGTTCAGCGGCACCCGTTTGTCTCAATCTGTAACATCTACTCGGCAAATAGAGCTCTATCTGTTACAAATCGAGACGAACAGAAGACACCCGAATCGAAAATCTAAATCTGTAACACCAGGCCCACTTTTAGCGGCCAAGATGTTACAAGTCGAGACAAACCGAGAACCACCACAAAGAGGACAGGCACCTTTGTGGTGGTCGCGGTCTCTACTCCTTCGCCGAACCCGTGCTTCCCGATTCGGCGTTCCAGGACATCTCATCCTCGAACAACCATGTACGGGCAGACCCACTATCGCGTGCAGCCTGCGGGTCGGGCAAGCAGGTCTGTTCATAGGCATCCTGAATGCACTGACCCATAAAATCGTTGAGCTCGGTCTGGTTGCCCTCCATGACATAGGCGACATCGCCGTCCAAGATGTAGATACCCGGCCCCTCATTGCCCTCGTAGCCAGGATCGTACGAAACATCACATAACTTAGTGCCATTCGCGGCATCCGCCAACCATGTCGTTCGCTTTTGCCCGATAGGATGCATATCCATACCAGCGCTTAAAGGTTTTGCCCTTGAGCAGCTCGGACGCCCTGTCGATCAGACTAGAATCCGTGGTATAGCGCATAGCCCCAAGCTGAATAAGTGGATAATTACTAATGCCCAGCGCAGCCGGTTGCTCATCAAAATCAACGGTAATGGTCTCAGGCTTGTCGTCGCCGGTCAGAAGTTCGACAGATTGAGTCACAGGCTTGACCACCGGCTCCGTCACCGCAGCAGGTAGAAATGCCATACCGACAGCGCCCGCGCCAACCACAGCGATCGCAAGCGCCAAGACAATCAATCCAATACGGGCAAAACGGCTCACGGCAAAACACCCCACAATGCAAACCTTCGCCACCTGCACCAATGATACCGCCAGCTAACACTATTACCAAAAGAAGCCGCGCGCTCCTCACCACCACAAAGGGGACAGGCACCTTTGTGGCGGTTTTCGACGCTAACGGTCGACCATCTCGCGCCATGAGATTAAACTTGAATTGTTCTCTGAACATATCCATTTCTGCCTATCCTCAACAGATCTTTGTCTCGAGGAGCGCATATGAAGCCGTCTCATTCCACCGGTCGCAACGTCATCGCCATTCTCGCCATACCCATCGCGATGTTCTTCTTTATCGTCGTCACGCCCTTTTCCCTTGGTATCGCCTCGCCCTTCGATTTATGCGGAATGGTCGACGCTGGCTCGCGTGCCACCTCGCTCTCCTTTATCTGCCGCGGTGTTTTCTACGAAGATAGAATTCCCACCGGACTTTGGCAGTCCAAGTTACCGTTGCTCGGCCAGGTCGACGGATGCTCTCCTTATTTCTGCCTTGACCCTCAGGCGCTAAACTATCTGATCGACGACCAGCCACTCGACTCCATCACCCTCGCCTACGACTACGCACCAAACACCGATGAGCGCCACATGAACCAAGTCCTCGACAAGCTGCTTGGACAGTGCGGGCTCACCGCGGAAGCCGGTCGAACCATCTATAGCAACCGGAAATTAAAGCGAACAGAACTCCGCCGTGTCGGAAAAATCCAAGGGCGAAGCGGGGCTGCCTACTGGCAGGCCTGGGCGACACGCGACAAGAGCGAATTCGGGCACAGCACCTATACGGTCACTGTCTACACCAAAGACGGAATTAAGGACAATGTTGACGATTTCGCGTCATCCAAACTCGGCATCCCCAAAACAATCAAGCCCGCCAGCCCAGATGAAATCCTGTAGAGACGCTCATTAGAATGTCGTTCAGCGAGCACGGCAGCATCGAGCTCGCCCCCCACCACCACGAAAGGGACAGGCCCCTTTGTGGCGGTTTTCGACAAAAAGAAGCCGCCCCATTAACAGAGGTGGCATCAAGCAAGTCCATTTATTAGCGTCCCTCAAGACCCAACGAAAACGCAGCGATGGAATCGAGAACCGACAATAGCCCGTTCGCACAGATAGAGGCAGAGATTCAAGGTCAGAGTCCGGCTTAAACGGCTTAGCTATCGCACGTCACATTGTTCTCGTCGTCCCCCTATCATATTTATAGTGCTTATAGTGAAAATAGTGAGTTTAGTGAGAAGAGTATCGCTCAAAACTCGTGGACTCAATTATTGACCTCACGCCCAGAATGAGTGGGGCAAATATTTCTATTAGAGGTCAAATCGAAGCCCAATAGGGCCTTTTCACCCCGTCATTTCGATCGATCGCTTTCTTTTGAAGATTGTCGTAAGCTGGTATCACTTATCTTAATGAATGCATACTATTTGCGAGGTACCCGCCGTGAAACGCTCCACCTATATCGGCCTGCTCGTCTTAGCGTTTGCGATTACCGCAGTCGGCGTAGGAATTATCTATCTCGCATTTCTCCCCGCCTCTGCGACGCAGGCGGCGGTTGAGACCGTAAGCTATCCCATCGAGGTCCTCACCGATATCGTCAAACCCGATTCGGTCACCGTCGATTTTGACGGTACGCCCGCAGCGCTTGGTGTCAGCAACTATCCCCGCATCGAACTTGGGGCCAGACGCTACACCAAAGATGAGCAGCTTATCGGCAAGGCAACCAGTTTACTCAAAGGCAAGACGTTTAAGCGGTGGTACGGCGCCGCAATATATCGAGCCAAGAATGGCCAAATGGTTGGCGGATATTATTCGACCCTTGAGCTCGATGCGGCAAACGGGAGCAAATTGTGCAACGTCTCATACGACCCTGGCTGCGTGGACAATGAAGGACCGGGGGTCTATATCTCGGATGGCGACGTAATCTACGTCATGGAGGGCGACCAGACGGCAGTCGTCGATTTTATGGATCGGTGTACCGAGGATGCCTACGAACAAACCTGCGAGCCCGATCCGCAGACAGCGCGCAACAGTGGCTCGGCACGCACTTGGCTATTTGACGATGAAATAACCTGGACCCCATCGAAATAAGGACCCGCCGGGCAGGCAACTTTGTGATGGTCCCGGTCAATTATTAGCGCCCCTCAAGACCCAACGAGAACGTCGCGGTAGCCCCGGCCACACCTTTCCCTCGGGCGACCCTCGCGGAGCGCGTGAGCACGAGGGAAAGGTGTGGCCGGGGCGTACAGCAGAGTTACTCGGCAGCGGCCTTGAACTTGTTGTAGTTGATCAGGCAGCCAGCCTTGACGATGGCACGCTCCTCTGCCGTCATATCGGCAATGTAGAGCTCAATCTGCTCGACCGCACCATCGGCGCGCACCACGTAGGCGGCGATGCCCTTCAGGTCGCCATCGAGCGCGGCGCGGATACCCGGCACAAAGACGTAGTCGCCCACCTCAAAGCTGGGCTCGGCCTCCATCTGGAAGGGCACCATGCCCCAGTTCATCACGTTGGAGCGATAGCGCTTGGTGGCGTACTCGTGGACGATGTTGGCCAGGCCGCCAATTACGCGCTGGCAGCTCGCGGCCTGCTCGCGGGCAGAACCGTCACCGGGCTTCTTGGCATAGAGCATGGAGCCGTACTCAGTCGCCTTGGCATCGGCCGCGACACCCGCGCCGGTCAGCGCCTCAAACACGCTGGCAAGCTCGGCATCGAGTGCCACCAGGTCGCCCGCTGCCTCGCCGGCAACGCGGCGCTTTTCCACCGCGTCGACCTCCTTGGAGCGGCCCACGTAGGCAGGGTCGCGACGGCTGAGCGTAAACTCGGCCAAACCCAGCGGGTTGGAGCGGAAGGAGCTCGTCTCGCCCGAGGGAATGAGCTCGTCAGTCGTAGTGACCGGGTCCATGATCTTGGAGCACACCTTGAGAAGGATGTCGTCGCCGAGGGGCTCCATCGCGGGCCACGGCTTGATGTTGGGGCCCTCGACCAGCTCATCGGCCGGCTCCGCCTTGCCAAAGCCCCAGTACACGCGCTTTTTGTACGGCGCGTCGTCAAAGGTGTACTCGCAGGCCTCGTCCCAAGTCTCCTCGGGCAGGTCGGTCGCCGGCGTCAGGACGCCGCCGTTAGCAGCCGTCGCCGCAATGGAGCGGGCGTCCATCAGGGCCACGGCGCTCAGCTGGCCATTACCCGGCTTGGAACCCTCGCGGTTGGGGAAATTGCGGGTGGTGTGGCGGATGGACAGGCCGTTGTTGGCGGGCGTATCGCCGGCGCCAAAGCACGGGCCGCAGAACGCCGTGCGCACGATCGCACCGGCCTCCATAAGGTCGTAGATGTAGCCACGACGCGTGAGCTCGAGCGCCACAGGTTGGCTCGTGGGATAGACCGACAGCGAGAACTCGCCGCAGCCGGTGTTGGCGCCCTTGAGCACGCGGGCAGCCTGGACCACGGAGTCGTAGTTGCCGCCCGAGCAGCCGGCGATAACGCCCTGCTGCACGTGCAGCTTGCCGTCGACGATCTTGTCGAGCAGGCTAAAGTGCGTCTTGCCCTCGCCGATCTTGGCGGCCTCGAGCTCCACCTCATGCAGGATGTCCTCGAGATTCTCGTTGAGCTCGTCGATCTCAAAGCCATTGGAAGGATGGAACGGCAGCGCGATCATGGGCTTGATGCTCGACAGATCGACCTCGACGCAGCCGTCGTAGTAGGCAACATCGGCGGGCTTGAGCTCGCGGTAGTCGTCGCCGCGGCCATGCATGGCCAGGAATGCGTGCGTGTCCTCGTCAGTTGCCCAAATGGAGGAAAGGCAGGTGGTCTCGGTGGTCATGACGTCGACGCCGTTGCGGTAGTCGGTCGTCATGCTCGCGATGCCGGGGCCCACAAACTCCATGACCTTGTTCTTGACGTAGCCCTTGGCAAAGACGGCGCGGATGATGGCGAGCGCCACATCGTGCGGGCCGACGCCGGGGCGCGGGGCGCCCGTGAGGTAGATGGCGACGACGCCGGGATAGGCAACGTCGTAGGTGTCGCGCAGCAGCTGCTTTGCCAGCTCGCCGCCGCCCTCGCCCACGGCCATGGTGCCCAGGGCACCATAGCGAGTGTGCGAGTCGGAACCCAGGATCATCTTGCCGCAACCGGCGAAGTTCTCGCGCATAAAGGAGTGGATGACGGCGATGTGCGGCGGGACGAAGATGCCACCGTACTTCTTGGCCGCGGAAAGGCCAAAGACGTGGTCGTCCTCGTTGATGGTGCCGCCCACGGCGCACAGCGAGTTATGGCAGTTGGTGAGCACGTAAGGCAGCGGGAACTGCTCCATGCCCGAGGCGCGCGCCGTCTGGATGATGCCGACAAAGGTGATGTCATGGCTCGCCATGGCATCGAAGCGAATCTTGAGCGCCTCGGGATCTCCGGACGTATTGTGTGCCTGGAGGATCGAATACGCGATGGTGCCACGCTTGGCATCCTCGGGCGTCTGCGTAATACCGCGCTCGGCGGCCTCGGCCGCAGGCACAACCTCGCTGCCGCCGCGCAGGTAGATGCCGTCCTCGTACAGCTTGACCATACTGTCTCCCACTCTGCCCAAAAGATTTGGGCGCATAGCATACATTCGTTCAATATCGTGCCATAGAACGGTTGCGAGTGGGTTACGAATCTGCGCGTTCACTTTATCTCAGTAAAGCAAAGGACGAGCCCCTTGCATCACTCTCTGGACAAGGAGTGTCCCAAAGTGCCGGCACAGACGATATGAGCAGGACATAAAAACATTGAGAGCCCCTGCTGCAT
>CABUGR010000053.1 GCA_902491135.1 uncultured Collinsella sp.
TCACCGTGTCCGGCCAGCTCAACGCCGAGAACTTTGCCATGGCCTTTGGCGACGTGTACACCTTTGGCCCCACCTTCCGTGCCGAGAACTCCAACACCACGCGCCACGCCGCCGAGTTTTGGATGATCGAGCCCGAGATGGCCTTTGCCGACCTCAACGACTACATGGATAACGCCGAGGCCATGCTCAAGTACGTCCTTAAGGACGTCATGGCAACCTGCCCCGACGAGCTCAATATGCTCAACAAGTTTGTGGACAAGGGTCTGCTCGAGCGCCTGGACCATGTCGCCAACTCCGACTTTGCCCGCGTTACCTACACCGAGGCCGTCGAGATCCTGGAGCAGGCCGTCGCCGCCGGTCACAAGTTTGACTATCCCGTGAGCTGGGGCATCGACCTGCAAACCGAGCACGAGCGTTTCCTGACCGAGGAGCACTTTAAGCGCCCGACCTTCGTGACCGACTACCCGGCCGAGATCAAGGCGTTCTACATGCGCATGAACGAGGACGGCAAGACCGTCGCCGCCGCCGACTGCCTGGTGCCGGGCATCGGCGAGATCATCGGTGGCTCCCAGCGCGAGGAGCGCCTGGATCTGCTCGAGGCCCGCATCAAGGACCTGGGTATGAATCCCGAGCAGTACAAGTACTACCTTGACCTGCGCCGCTACGGTTCCTGCAAGCACGCCGGCTACGGTCTGGGCTTCGAGCGCTTGGTCATGTATCTGACCGGCGTGGGCAACATCCGCGACGTCCTGCCGCACCCGCGCACCGTGGGCAACGCCGACTTCTAATCGTCGAACGCTAGCTCGCGTCGCCACACGCCAACGCTCATCGCACAAGCGTCTCTCGACATCGGTCGAGAGACGCTTTTTTCAACAGCATCCGTCAAGCTTTTGGCAAGTTTTTGGTCAGTTGAGCAGGGCTGTTGAAAACTCGACCCGCCGTTTGCCGACGACTACCGACCGCCCAGAGCGCCCTGCGCCCCTGGGAAAGCCCCGCGTCCTAGGCTCCATACCGTCGCCACCCAAAACGGAAAGGACGTGGGCACCATGACCGAAGCCGCTGTTGAAACCTACGACACCACGACGAGGGGCGCCGCCTCGATGGCAGCCTATCGCGCCGTTCGTATCCTGCAGCTCTTGAGCGAAAACACCGGCGAAGACAAGGCCATGCTTTCCGATGAGCTGATCCGGCGCCTCGCCCATCCCGACGACCCCGCCCGCATGCCCATCTCGGCGGCGCGGCGCAGCATCTACACCGCCATCTCCGCGCTTCGCCATGCCGGATACGAAATTGAATACAAACGCGGCGTGGGCTACAAACTTCTTACCCGCCCGCTCACCGATGAAGAGATCATCCGGCTCCACGGTATGGTCATGCGCAACCGCTCCACGCCTATCGCTATCCGCAAGAGCATGGCGCAGCACTTAGTTGCCATGGCGAGCGCCGACGTTCGCGGCTACCTCGATACACCCGAACCCGCTCCAAGCGCAGGCAGCAAGGCTACCAAGGCAACACGCACGCCCATCAAGCGCATCGACACGTGCGAGCTCGTCGAGCAGGCCATCGACCACGGAACCACGGTGAGTTTTGATATTTCGAGCGTCACGACACGCGGCGAAACCGAAGCAGCACGGATGACACTCCGTCCCTTTGCCATCAGGCAGCGCGATGGCATCTCGTATCTGCTGGGAACGGTCTACGACGCCCGAGGCACCGACGATACGCTGCGCACCGTCGAGATCGCCCGTATGAGAAACGTCAGCACGCGCCTGCTCGACGGCAAGAAGCTCTTCGCCGCCCTGGACGAGGACGACGCCTCCTCCGCCGCATAAGACCCTCCGCCGCCCATTCGACTACCCGTACCGCCCATTCGACTACCCGTACCGCCCATCCGATTCTGTATTAAAAACCCGCCAGGCTGTTGTAAAAATGGACATCAGCGCTACTATAGTCCCACTTGCACTTTGTCCCAGTGCAGTGTTTCCAGCCATTTTTATACTGGGGGTAATGATATGAAGGACATCACCATCAGCCGCAGGAGCCTTCTGGTCTCCGCCGGCCTGCTCGCGCTCGCCCCGCTCGCCGGATGCGGCGGCAGCTCTGGTTCCGGCTCCACTGCCGCCGGTTCCGACTACACCATCGGCGTTCTGCAGCTCACCGAGCACTCCGCGCTCGATGCCGCCAACGACGGCTTCGTCAAGGCCATCAAGAAGAGCGGCCTTAAGGTCAAGATCGACCAGAAGAACGCCCAGAACGACCAGTCCACGTGTAAGTCCATTGCCGACAAGTTTGTGGGCGACAACGTCAACCTGATTTATGCCATCGCCACGCCCGCCGCGCAGGCTGCCGCCGGCGCCACGGCCGATATCCCCATCGTGGGCTGCGCCATCACCGACTACGCCGCCTCCGGCCTGGTCCAGGACAACGACAAGCCCGGCACCAACGTCACGGGCGCTTCCGACCTCACCCCGGTCGCCGAGCAGCTCGAGATGATGCAGAAGGTCCTGCCCGACGTAAAGAAGGTCGGCCTGCTCTACTGCACCGCCGAGTCCAACTCCGACGTCCAAATCAAGGCCGCCAAGAAGGAGCTCGACAAGCTTGGCCTCGAGTACACTGACTTCACCGTCTCGAGCTCCAACGAGATTCAGTCCGTCGTCGAGTCTGCCGTGGGCAAGGTCGACGCACTGTACTCCCCCACCGACAACACCATCGCCGCGGGTGCCTCGCAGGTCGGCCAGATCTGCAAGGAAAACAAGCTTCCCTTCGTGACTGGCGAGGAGGGTATGTGCATGGCCGGCGGCCTGTTCACCCTCTCCATCAATTACGAGGACCTGGGCTACGCCGCGGGCGAGATGGCCGTTAAGATCCTGAAGGGCGAGGCCAAGCCCGAAGACATGCCGATCAAGCACCTCTCGAGCAAGGACCTGGTCGTCGTCAAGAACGACGAAATGGCCGAGGCCCTGGGCATCGACCTTTCCGCTCTGGACGCGTAATGCCATACGCGGCATGCGTCTAGAGCCCGTGCTCGCGCTTTAGCCGCGTTATTCAATATCTGAGCCACAGGGGCGGGCGCTGTAGACCGGCGTCCGCCCTGCTTGTTTCAGGTAAAACAAAACGTCTGTCCGCAGCTCTTCTATGCATTGTTACCGCTATTATGGTGAATCACGTGTCCACCCTATCCTAGGAGGTATGAAGCATGCTCATTGCATTGCAGGGCGCCGTTTCGCAGGGCGTCCTCTGGGGCATTATGGTGCTTGGCGTGTTTATCACGTTCCGCCTGCTCGACATTCCCGATATGACCTGCGACGGCAGCTTTGCCCTCGGCGGCTGCGTCTGCGCTGTGCTCATCGTCAATAACAACGTCGACCCGCTGCTCGCCGTGCTGGCCGGTATGTGCGCCGGCGCCATCGCGGGCGCCGTCACGGGCATTTTGACCACCGTCTTTGAGATTCCTGCGATCCTCGCCGGAATCCTCACCCAGATCAGCCTGTGGTCCATCAACCTGCGCATCATGGGCAAGTCCAATACGCCCATTCTTGCCAAGGGCACCGTGTTCTCCGCCGTCAGCAATATGACCGGTCTGCCGCAGTCCACCGTTGCCATCATCTTGGGCATCCTGCTCGCCGTGGCTATCGTTGCCATCCTGTATTGGTTCTTTGGCACCGAGATCGGCTCGGCGCTGCGAGCCACCGGCAACAACGAGTACATGATCCGCGCTCTGGGCGTCAACACCAACTCCACCAAGATGATCGCCCTCGTGCTCTCCAACGCCCTCATCGGCCTTTCGGGCGCGCTCATCTGCCAGAGCCAAAAGTATGCCGACATTGGTATGGGCACCGGTGCCATCGTTATCGGTCTTGCCGCCATTGTTATCGGCGAGGTGCTCGGCCGTCTGCTGCCCGGCGGCCTCACGCAGTTTAGCGTCCGTCTTGCCTCCGCCGTCTTTGGCTCCGTGGTGTACTTCCTTATCCGCGCCATCGTGCTGCAGTTGGGCATGGACGCCAACGACATGAAGCTGCTCTCCGCCGTAATTGTCGCTGTGGCCCTGTGCGTGCCCGTGGTTTGGGAGCGCTATAAGCTCCGCAGCTCCTACACGAAGGGAGATGAGGCAGATGCTTAAGCTCTCGCATGTCAAGAAGACCTTTAACAAGGGCACCGTCACCGAGAAGCGCGCGCTCACCGGCGTCGACCTCACCCTGAATGACGGCGACTTTGTAACCGTGATCGGCGGCAACGGCGCCGGCAAGTCCACGCTGCTCAACATGATCGCCGGCGTGTACCCGCTCGATTCGGGCGTTATCGAGCTCGACGGCACCGACATCTCGCGCCTGAGCGAGTCGCAGCGCGCCAAGTACCTGGGCCGCGTGTTTCAGGACCCCATGCGCGGTACCGCTGCCGACATGCAGATTGCCGAGAACTTGGCCCTCGCCAAGCGTCGCGGCCAGCGTCGCGGCCTTTCGTGGGGCGTCACCAAGGCCGAGAAAGATGAGTACGTTGAGCTGCTCAAGCGCCTGGACCTTGGTCTGGACACGCGTCTCAACGCCAAGGTCGGCCTGCTCTCGGGTGGCCAGCGCCAGGCACTCACCCTGCTGATGGCCACGCTCACCAGGCCGCGCCTGCTGCTGCTCGACGAGCACACTGCGGCCCTCGACCCCAAGACGGCCTCTAAGGTGCTCAACCTGACCGAGGAGATCGTCGACGAGAACCACCTGACCACGCTCATGGTCACGCACAACATGAACGACGCTATCCGTCTGGGCAACCGTCTGATCATGATGCACGAGGGCCATGTGATCTACGACGTGGCCGGCGACGAGAAGAAGTCGCTCACCGTGGCCGACCTGCTGCAGAAGTTCGAGGAGGTCTCGGGCGGCGAGCTCGCCAACGACCGCATGCTACTGAGCTAACGACCTAGAAAACCACCACAAAGGGGACAGGCACCTTTGTGGTGGTTTTTGTTTAGGAATAAGGAGACTGCCATGAAAAGATTCGTCCCCCGCCTTGCGTTAACCGCCGCGCTGCTTGCCGGCGTGCTCACTGGCGCACCCAGCCTCGCCCTTGCGAGCGATCTGCCCCAAGCGATCTATGGCACCGTGACCGTCATGCACACCAACGACATCCACGGCAGCTACAAGTACAGCCACAACGCAAGCAAGGGCACGGGCACCATTGGCTTTGACGGACTGGCGGTTCTCTATAGCGCCCAAAACAACGCCCCCGACTTTCTGCTCGATGCAGGCGACACCTTCCACGGCCAGTCCTTTGCCACCATGAGCGAGGGCAAGAGCATCGCCGAGCTCATGGACACCTTTTATGCGAACGGCTACGACGCGACCACACCGGGCAACCACGACTGGAGCTACGGCGCGGACAAGCTCCGCACCATGACCGGCTACAGCACCACCGGCACGCCCTTCGCCATACTCTGTGCGAATGCAACGTCTTCGAACGGCGTATGGAGCTCGAGCATCACCAAGACGCTCAACCGCACTTGGAAGGACGACGAGGACAGTTCCACGTTTAACTACAAGATTAAGGTCGGCGTCATCGGAGCCATGGATGAGTCGCTGGGCTCCTCGCTGCGCGCGGACCTGGTCGAGGGCACGTCGTTCTCGGGTGCGGCGGACGCCATCAATGCCGAGGCCAAGCGACTGCGCGAGGATGAGGGCTGCAACGTTGTCGTTTGTATCGCACATACGCTCAACGCCAAGGCCTTTGCCGCACAGCTCAATGGCGTCGATGCCCTGGTCGCAGGCCACAAGCACATCAACTTAAACGAGAACGTAACGGGGGCCGATGGCAAGCCGGTCCGCGTCGTCGAGGCGGGCAGCGCCTTTGCCGAGGTTGGTCTGCTTTCCATTCCCTATGAGTACGACACCAAGGGTACCGAAACCACCAACGACGACATAGTGACAGTCTCCGCAGGCGGCAGCGCCGAGACGCTCTACGCCGCCAAGGACGTCGACGACCTTTTGGCAGACCCTAACAACCAGAACATCCTTGATGAGGTCCGCAACAACAAAATCAAGCCGCTCGACGACGCCTTTGAAATCGAATCGAACAAGGTACTCGGCACATCCACCGCCAACTATTTCTATGGCGAGGACGCGGCGGGCACGCACGGCTGGGAAATGGTGCGCACTACCGATTTCCGCCCCAGCGAAGCAGGCGACACCACTAAAGCCCAGACCATCGGACATGTGATCTGCGGCTCCTATCTTAATTTGACGGGCGCGGACCTTGCTATTGAGAACGCGGGCGGCATCCGCGGCGGCATCGCGGCGGGAGACGTAACCGCCGGCAACGTCATTGCCATCTCGCCCTACGGCAACACCGTGGAAACCTGGACCATGACCGGTGCGGACTTCCTCGCGGCGCTTGAGCACTCGCTGCAGATCAGCGACGATTGCAACGACAGCTACGAGCTTCAGCAAGCCTATGTGGCAGCCGGCCACACCGAGCAGGAAGCCCAGGACATGTACAAGTGGCCCGACGACTCCGGCAGCGTTCTTTCCTTTGGCGGCATCAACGTAACAATCGACTGGACGCAGTCTGAAGGCAAGCGCATCGTGAGTGCCACGCTCACCAAGGACGGCAGCACGCTCGACCCCGCCAAGACCTATACCGTCGCCACCAACAACTACATTATCACCAACACGACCGACTTCCCCACCTTCGCAAGCGCCACCAAGCACACCGAGTGGGGCACCTGCGAGTCAGCGCTGAGGGCACTGATTGGGCAGAATGGCTGGGAGAACA
>CABUGR010000054.1 GCA_902491135.1 uncultured Collinsella sp.
ATCGCCACGCGATCCGATCAAACAACACGATCGTCAAAGAATGCCAAAGCCAAATACGCTAATACGGCAGAAGCCCCGCCTTTTCACGCTTCTTTTCCGAGCGATCGAACTCAATGCGATGGGCCTCAAGAAACACCGTATCGGGTCGCCACTGACGCTCATCCGGCTGCCTTAGCGTCGCACCCGCAAAGGAAGCGTAGTCGGTCTTATCCAGCAGGTACGATCCGCACAGCCGATATTCGCCGCAAACAGGCTCAAACGAAATCAGGTGAGCATCAAATAGGGAATGAAGATCGCGCCGAAGCAGAATACCGTTGCTGGCAACCTGCGATTTGGGTCCCGAGTAATTCTCGATATGTGCAGCCTCCAGAGCTTCACTGACGCCGCAGTCCGACACCGCGCAACGGCCATCATAGGCGGCAACGAGCTGCTTGCGGAACCATTGCTGCCCCAATCGCTCGCGCCTTAACGCATAGCGGACCTTTTCGTCGTCGGTCACACCCTGTCCGGCAAACTCAATATCGACGGGTATGTGCTTCAGATAACTCATGTCGGGCGCAAAACGAGGGTCCGGTCCGCCTTTATGAACAGGACCGTGCAGAACAAACCATCCGTTTTCGGGCTCGAACCGCTCAACAAACGCAAGGCCGAGCACCTTATAGCCCACCTCGGTTGCAAATATGACTCCGACTGGGACGCCACATTCCATGCAGTTGAGCATTTTACGGTTGTAATTCTGGTCTCGAAAACCAACGGTACCCGGCGCTTGAACCGAGTACTTAATGACCCACGTACCATCGTCCAAATAGAGCGGAGGCACATCGGTGTAGAAGCTCTTTTTAGAGTTATGGACCGAGAGCGCAAAGATCTTATTGGGGTCTTGCTTCACCCGATCCTGGCCCGGCCAGAAGATCCCTGAATCCCGCGTTACGGGAAAGAAGTCCGAGCCAATTCTCAAACGATACTGATACTGAGGGCTATCTTCCTTGGTGTGGTGCGGAAGGCTGGTCCAAACGCCGCCGCGCTGCTCCTCACCCAGAAACCACTCCCATGCCTCAACGTATTCGGAAGGCACGAGACTGCAGGCACGGTCATAGCTTGGTCCATCCATCAACGGAACAGCAAGGTCAATGTCGTTCATCGCCAGCACCTACAACCATACGAACGCGAGTCATACCCCTCAATAATATGGTCGAGAGTCAATTATTACGAGATCTCATTCCGCGATCGGCACATCGTTGATGCTCTCGGTTTGCCGCTGGCGCGCTTGTACCCCGCTACCCCACTTCCCTGTATACTGATGTAGCACGTGTTTCATCCGGGCTTGTTGGGCCGGGTCGTTCATGGGAGGTTCTTGTGGCTGTTTCGAATCCGCCTAAGGGAAGCGTTTCTTCTTCGTCCATCAAGCCGGTTACGCGCAAGGCCGTGCGTTGCCAGCGCGAGGTCGCTTGGCTTGTCACGCAGGCGGCGGGCAGGCTTGTGGCGACCACTCAGGACGTCAATGCGCCTACGCCGAGCTTTGTGTTAGCGGCGGCGCTGGATTTTGTGCGCCAATTGGAGCTTGCCGCGCAGGATGCCAACGGCCACCTCGACTACCAGAACGTTATGGCGCCCGACCTGCAAACGTTCTGTCACATGGCCAAGTTGCCTGCCGCGCCCAATGCGCTTTCGGACGCAGGCTACATGTTTACGCTTTCGGGCGCGGACCTTATCCGCGACATCTATGCATACTGCAGCGAGCTCGCCGAGCGCCACGTCTTTGACGCGGCAGAAGTCAAACCGGGAAATGTCATCAAGCTGGTTCTTAGGCTGTTCCTGATAGACGGGTTCGGGGCCATGCCGGCGTAAGCCGAGTCTTTAGCATCACCGTCGACTGGGCAACAACCGCTTTACCTTAATGGACGCCAATCGAGGGTCGATTATTGGGTCGCCTCGTCCACTAACGCATCTATCCCACGCGCTCCGACAGTCGATACTTGCGGTTGCGGCTCGTCGCCGGCGCCGTGGGCTCAAGCTCGCCTTGAGCAATGAGCGCGTTGACGCGCGACCTAACCTGGGAAATTGTAAGCCCCGTGCGTTCTGCCAGCTCACGCGTCCCCAGCTCGCCGTAATGTTTGAGTGCCGTCACAATTAAGCCCCCGCCATGATCGACCGGCTCGATTTTTGAACGGTAAAGTACGATCTTGAACCGATCGAACCCCGGGCAGAACAGGGGCTCGGCCAGACCATGCGCGCGCATGGCATCGATCATCATCGGGATGCCCGAGCCATTGCCCTCAGCCGGCGAACCTGCGCCATCCGGCAGCGGGACAATCGACATGAGTTTCACGAGCGTCGCGTTACGGCATCGGGAGCTGCCGTCAAACAAGTTCTCGCGAGTCTTTCCCCCGTAAAGGCCGCCAGGATTCGTCACCTCGACACGATCGTCAAAGACGTCGACGGCAATCGATTGTCCACAGAACCGATCCCCGTATTCTCGATGGATTACGGCGTTGGCGATTGCCTCGCGCAGAACCTCCTCGGGAATCTCCAGCGAGTCGACACGCGAGACGCCTTGGACGGTCGAGGTTCGCCGCAAATTCTTGGCGACGGCCGCGACAGCATCCGAGATCATCTCGCCCAACGTTCCCTCACAGATTGTGCGGTCCATGAACCTCAGCGACCCCGCCATGCCCTTCTGAGTTCCCGCATGGACAGCCACGTCAATGAAGAGCTTGGGATAGAACTGCTGAGGGTAGGTGCCCACAACTAGGAGTCCAGCCTTGGTGACATTGCCCTGGGAATCAAGGATATTTAGGCGCTCCAGCTTCGTTTTTTTGTCCGGCGCGCCGCGCATCGCTCGAGGCGTCAACGAGAAAGCCCGATCTATCGTACGGTCGACCAGCGCCTCGTCGAGATCGTCCGCGCCCGCGCCCGCCACCGCGTCGCGATCGCTCGGAGTCGCTCGACCGTATGACGCCAATGCGAGCACCTCGGTCGATGAAAGCGGCACATCTTTGTCATCGATGCGCTTGTAGCTGCCGCCCTGGGCGCCCCGCTCTATGACATAGCAGGGCTTGCTCGACGGATCGAGCTCCTCAATCGTAATGACGAGAACGATGACGCCCTGAAGCTCCACTCGCTCGATCGTGTATTTAGGCGGATTGGCCAGCTTTCCTCGACCGCCCGCATCACCCATGCCTGACACAAATTGGTTGAGCACTTTCTCGGTCTCGAAGTTCTCAACCGGGACAAAACCTGCGCGCTCACTCACTCCGAGCACGATGATTCCGCCGGCAGTGTTCGCGAATGCGCTCACCGTTTCCCACACATCGCGGGAAAGCGTCGTGGCGCTCTCCTTCACTTCGACGTTAAGATCATCCGAGCCCATACGCCTTAAAGACTCAAGCAGACCGGTCAGCTCGTTTTCGTTCATCTGCACGTCCTTTCGCTCGGTCCCGCGGAGAATGCCGCGGATAGATTTCCCTCGTCTCTCAGTTATCTCTCGTAATTATCTCTCATCTTACTGCTATCTCTCATATTAGAGATAAGTGAGAGATGAAAGATAAGATGTCTGCCATCTGTTTCATGTAAACATGTTTTTGCTGGTAAAACAATCAGTATTGAGACAATACCATGATTGCCTGTCTCTTTGCTGATCAGTTATCTCTCATATTTATCTCTCGTCTTTCTGTTATCTCTCGTATTAGTGAGGAATGAGAGATGAGAGATGTGTGAGTGATGCATGGGCGTGGATTTTTGGACGGTCGGAAAATCCCTCAAACAAAAAAAACGGGGCCGGCCTTACGCCGAACCCCGTTTTCAAACGGACAGTTAGTTATCCAACGCGCGAGCATAGCAGTCAACTTTACGCCGCCGCGAACACTCCCAAACCTGTTCCGATGATGCAGATCGCGAAGATGCCAATAATAATCCAAATGGTCTTGACACCCTTTTTATAGAGAGCAACGCAAGCGAACGTTGCCAGCAAGGGCAGCAGACCGGGGAAGATCGAATCGAACAGATCCTGCAGGACAATCTCCGAACCACCCACATCAAAGGTCAAAGCAGTGGACAGTGAGACCTGTGCCGCAATCATGGCGCCGATAACGGTCATTCCGAGGACACCGGCAGCATGCGTCATGCGAGACATAAGGTTGTTCTCTTCGGACTGCTGCAGGAACTTGGTTCCCAGGTCGTATCCCAGATGGGCGGCGACGATACGCGTTGCAAAGTTAATCACAGAGTAGATAAGCGCGTACACGATGGGGCCGAGCGGGTTGCCCGTCGAAGCGATGCCGATACCAATGCCGGCGGCGACCACGCGGAACGTACCCCAGTAGAACGAATCGCCGATGCCGGAAAGCGGTCCCATGAGGCCGACCTTCATGGCGTTAATCGAGGACGTGTCAAAGTTCTTATCGGCAGCCGCCTGCTCTTCCATCGAAACCGTTAGGCCGGCTACAAACGGAAGCACATGAGGCGTGATGTTAAAGAACTCGGTATGGCGATCGAGCGCCGCATAGTAATCGTCGTCGTTGGGATAGATCTTTCGCAGGGGCTTCTGAATGGTGTACATGAAGCCCATTGCCATCATCTTGTCGTACGACTGCGAGCACTGGCTCGTAAACTGGCGAAGGAACATGCTCCGATACATATCGGGGCTCATAATCGCGTCCTTCTTGGCCTCTTTGAGGTCGGTGTTCTGGGTAGCCATTAGAAGTCCTCCTCTTCATCTGCAGCAACCGTCTGCGGACCGGACGAGCCCTCGCGGAAGGCCAGGAGCAGTGCGACGCAAATGGCAGCTGCGGCGACGCCGATAACGTCCATCTTGAGGTAGATGACCATAATGAATCCCAGGAACAGCCAAGGAAGCAGCTTGTTATCGCCCATGGTCCTAATAAGAAGTGCGAAGCCGATGCAGACCATGACGCCGGATGCAACGTTGAGGCCGTCCATCACAAACTGCGGAATCGCGTTGAGCGCATTGTTGATGAGGTCGGCACCAAAGAACAGCGAGCAAAACACCAGCAGTGCAGACGGAATGCCAATCGACAGCGGCACGACGGTCAGATGGTACAGGTTCGCCTTGGCAAGATCGCGATTTGCCAGAGCGGTCTCAATCTTCTTGCAGGCAAAGGCACCCGGAACGGCGTAGCAGAAGTTGCGCCACACCTGAAGGAAGACGGAGACGGGAAGGGCGAGTGCGACGGCAGTTGCCGTGCCCGTACCCGTAATGACGGCAAACGCGCAGCCAAGCACGCCGGAAGCATAGACCTCGGGAGGAACCGCCGCACCGACCATAATGGCGCCCATGAACATGGACTCCAAAGCAGCGCCGACGATAACGCCCTGCTGGACATCGCCAAGGATCAAGCCGACAAACAGGCTCGTAAACAGCGGACGACCAAGCATCGTAATGCCAAATAATTGCTCGTCCATGGACGCAATAAATGCGACCAGTGCAACTAGAAGATACTGGACAACCATTTCGATCAACCCCAGAAACAGGTCTGCAGGCGAGGCATTCTGCGCAGCTCGCCTGCAGACAACCGCAGCAATTTGAGAGGATTAGTAGTTCATCTGGTGATAGTAACGACGCGTGGTGAGCGGGTGGTTACGGACGTGCTCGAGATGGCAGCTCAGACGCTCGGTGATGGTGTAGGTGACCATCGGGGAGACGATCTTACGGAACTCGGGGTCGCTGAACGGCAGCTCGACCTCGGCAGTGTCGAACTTGTTCACGCGGACATGGACGCCCTTCTCGTCGGCGAGCATGTGAGTGAAGTTGTCCACGCGGTCCATGAGCTTACGGGTGTCGTCCTCGCCGTAGAGCATGATGAGGCTCGTGCCCTCCTCACACAGCTCGATGGTGCCGTGGAAGAACTCGGCGGCGTGGATGGACTTGGTCTTGATCCACTGCATCTCCTCGAGAATGCACATGGCGTAGTCGTAGGCCTCACCCCAGAGCATGCCGGAGCCGATCACCATGTGGTAGTCGGTGTCCTTGAAGTCCTCGGCCATGGCGGCGCAGCGCTCGTCCTGAGCGTCCTTGGCCTTGATGAGGTACGGAGCAATCTTGCCGAACTCCTCCATGAAGGTGTCGTACTTGGGGAAAGCGCCGGCGTTCTTGAGGAAGCGGGCGACCAGCGTGATCTGGTAGGTGTAGATGGCCTCGCACAGGACGTCGTCCTCGGCGAAGCTGAAGAACTTGTAATCGGCGTACTCAGTGGCCGGGGTGTTGTCGTTGGAGACATACATCAGCGTGCGGGCGCCCTGCTCCTGGCAGAACTTGGCAGCCTCGATGATCTCGGGGGTGGTGCCGGTGCGGGTGGAGAAGACGCAGACCGAGTCCTTGTTGAAGGTCTTGGGCGGGCAGGCGAGGAACTCAGCGGCAATCTCGCAGTGGACGTCGACGTCGGCCGTGGTGGTCTCGACCCAATACTTCATCGGGAGCGTGTGGGCCCAGGTGCCGCCGCAGCCGATGAAGAAGATGTTGGAATAACCCTGCTCGCAGACCTTGTCCACGGCAGCCTCAATCTGAGGACGGAGAGCGAGGGCATCGCTCACAACCTTCTCGTAACGAGGCTCATCGAAATTGAACATCCCTTACTCCTAACTCACTTGGATGAACCCTTCATTCATCCCATGACGTTATAATACTTTATATAACTAACTATGCAAGAGCTATTTCAGATTTTTTTGATTTTTCTTTAATCAGAACCACCCTTAAAAAGGGTGGTTTGCTCTTAGGGTATAACCCACGGGCC
>CABUGR010000055.1 GCA_902491135.1 uncultured Collinsella sp.
CGCTGCTTAAGTCGAGCAAGACGGCAGTTGATGCCCTTACCTCCAATCTCGTAGAGGTCGAAGCCGTGGTTCGCGACATTTCCGAGGTTACGGGCAGCATGGCCGAGGCCAGCAATGCTGTGTCGAGCGTGACTGACTCTGCCGCTGGTGCTGTGCAGAAGCTCTTCAATAAGGTGAAGGCTCCTGCAGCCGATGCCGATTGCAAGCTCGCCGCTGCCGCTGCGGAGGCCGAGCAGCCTACCGAGCGCGTCCTAATTGGCGAGGACGAGGCCGCCGATGGCGCGGATGTGGCTCAGAATTCTGTAGTCAAGCCGGCTCAGTATTACACCTACACGCCCGCCGAGACCACCGAGGAGTCCTGCGATGAGTAGCGAAGCAACTTGCCCTATCACGCTGACCGTTGCCGGCGACCCGCGTCTGGCGCGCCTTGTGCGCATGACGGCGGCAAATGTCGGTGCGCTCTGCTCCATGTCCGTCGATCGCATCGAGGACATTCGTATGGCTGCCGAGGAAGCATTTATTTTCGGCTGCACGGCTGTTGATTCCGATGACATCTCGATCAAATTCGATGTCGACGAATCTCACGTTGGCATGACCTTTACCTTTGGCGACCAGGCCACCGTCGACGAGGATGATCAGGCTGCCGTGTATGCCGAGCTCATTTTGGCTAGCGTGTGCGATTCCTACGAAAAGACTGCGGCGCCCCTGACGCTTTCCCTCGACCTCAAGGCGGATATCTAATATGACCGAACGTTCCCGGAGCGGCAAGACCGCTTGGGACAAGGAGAAAACCCGCGAGCTGTTTCGTCGTTACAAGGAGACCGGTGATCCGGACGCCCGTGAGCAGCTCGTCATGTCCCATATGAACCTGGTAAGGTTTCTTGCCAACAAATTTAAGAATCGCGGCGAGCCGCTCGACGACCTCATGCAGGTCGGCTATCTGGGCTTGCTCAAGGCTATCGACCGTTTTGATCCCGAGCGCGGACTCGAGTTCACGACGTTTGCGACGCCCACTATCCTGGGCGAGATCAAACGCCATTTTCGCGACAAGGGCTGGAGCGTGCGCGTGCCGCGCCGTCTGCAGGAGCTCTCGGCCAAGGTCAACCAGGCTACTGACAAACTTACCAACGAGCTGCAGCGTTCGCCCAAGGTTGAGGAGATCGCTGAGTATCTAGATGTGACTGTCGATGAGGTCCTCGAGGCTATGGAATCGTCTTCGGCCTATACCTCGGTGCCCATCGAGGCTCCTGGTGCGTCCGATTCCGACGATGCGCCCTCGATTCTCGACCGTTACGCCGACGATGACAACGAGCTCGACTTTACCGATGACCGCCTGGTGATCGAGGAAGCCATCCGCGATTTCTCGCCGCGCGAGCGCGAGGTGATCGAGCTGCGCTTTGTGAAGGGCATGACCCAGATCGAGATTGCCAAGAAGCTGGGCATCTCGCAGGTGCAGGTCTCGCGTCTGCTGCGCCGCACACTTAAGAAGATTCAGGACAAGATCGACCCCGACGGAGTGATGATTCGTTCATGAGCGAGCACCCCCAACAAACCGATCGCGTGCTGCGCGACACCCGCGTTCTGACGCTGCGCATTTGGGCTGTTGTCGGCTGCATTGTTATTGCTGCTGTCATCTTTAACCTTATGGGCATCCTGGCACCGGTTATTGAGTTTCTTGCCGTTGGCTCCATCATTGCTTTTGTGATGTCCCCGATCACCAACTGGCTAGAGCACCATGGCGTGAATCGCGGCATCGGTTCGCTTATCGCGCTAATTGTTGTTGTTGCCGTGCTCGTCGGTGTCGTTTGCATCTTGTCGCCGATTCTCTTTGGTCAGATCATGGAAGTCCTGAGCCGCCTGCCCGAGCAGCTTCGTGTTGCGGGTGGCGATCTCAACGAGATGATCTCGCATGCCAAGACGCTCAACAACACGCCGCTCAAGGAGTATTTGGACGATAATCTTTCGTCGCTGGTTGCCGTGGCATCGAAGTATGTGTCTCAGATCGCTGCCGAGCTTGGCCGCGGTGTGTTCCCGCTCATCACCAATACGGCTTCGCAGTTGTTCGTTATCTTCCTTGGTCTGGTGCTTGCGTACTGGATGGCCTGCGACTACCCTCGCATGCACCACGAGATTTGCACCATCATCGGTCAGGAGAAGGAGACCTCGTACCGCTTTATGGTCGCCATCCTTTCTCGCTCTGTCGGCGGCTACATGCGCGGTATGGTCGTGACGTCCATCTGCGGTGGTTTCCTCGCCTTTATCGGTTTTATGATCATCGGCCATCCGTATGCGGCGCTCATGGCTATTTTTACCGGCATCATGCATTTGGTTCCGGTCGTCGGTCCTTGGGTGAGCGCAGCAATCGCCACAGTGCTCGGTTTCATGTTCAGCCCCATGTTGGCGTTATGGACGCTCATCGTGACGATGGTCGCGCAAAACGTCACCGACAACGTGATTTCGCCTAAGGTCATGCAGAGCTCGGTGCAGGTGCATCCCATCATGAGCCTCACGGCGCTCGTTATTGGCTCGGCACTCATGGGCCCTATCGGCATGATTATTGCCATCCCACTGTGCGCGGCCCTCAAGGGGATCTTCGTGTTCTACTTCGAGAATGAGACCGGCTGCCAGCTTGTGGCCTATGACGGCGCCGTGTTTAAGGGCACACCGTACCGCGATGCCGATGGCAACCCGGTCGCCGCCTATGACGCGCTCGGCGACGACACCTTCATCTACGAGTCCGAGCTCATCGGTAACGAGACTGCGCCCGAGGCCAAGGCCATGCCCAAGCCCGAGCTCGATAATCCCTGGATTAAGCTCTCTGGTCTGCAGCCCGATGCCACGGGCTTCTTCAAGAACCCCTTTGCCAAGGACGATGACTCCAACTCGGACGACACCAAAACCGGCATCGACGGCTCCATGGACGATGACGACAACTAGCGGGGTAATTCGGGTTAACATTCATACGCACTAACATGCAATTTCGCTGAAGGGCCGGCATTGTGCCGGCCCTCTTTTTTGCACTTGCGCGGTGGGATGGTAATATCGTTACGTTTGAACTGTTTCGATGTGAAACCGAGGAGATTCCCTCTATGAGTGCTGACTACCCGTCAATGACTACGGCCGAGATTCGCTCCAAGTTCCTCAACTTCTTTGAGGAGCGCGGTCTTAAGCTCTATCCTTCTTCGTCCCTCGTCCCCGACGATCCTTCGCTGCTGCTTGCCAACGCCGGCATGAACCAGTTTAAGGAGTACTACCAGGGCAAGAAGACCATGAAGGAGATTGGCGCGATCTCCTGCCAGAAGTGCGTCCGCACCAACGACATCGACTGCATCGGCGAGGACGGCCGTCACCTGTCGTTCTTTGAGATGCTCGGCGCTTTCTCTTTTGGCGGCGTCTCCAAGGAGCAGGCTTGCGCCTGGGCCTTTGAGCTCATCACCAAGGAGTTCAAGCTGCCGCTCGACCGCCTGTACTTTACCGTCTTTACCGAGGACGATGAGACCCATGACGTGTGGCGCTCCCTGGGCGTTGCCGAGGACCACATCTCCCGCTTGGGCGAGGACGACAACTTCTGGGCCGCTGGCCCCACCGGCCCCTGCGGTCCGTGCTCCGAAATCTACTTTGACATGGGCGAGGAGGTCGGTTGCGGCAGCCCCGACTGCAAGCCCGGCTGCGACTGTGACCGCTTCCTTGAGTTCTGGAACCTCGTGTTTACCCAGTACGACCGCCAGGAGGACGGCTCCATGCCGGAGCTGCCACACCGTAACCTCGATACGGGCATGGGTCTGGAGCGCATGGCCGCCATCATGCAGCACAAGACCGCCAACTACGACGGCGATCTGATGCAGCACCTCATCAAGCTGGGCGAGAAGATTAGCGGCAAGACCTATGACGCCGACGATTACTCCGGCGCCAGCCGCTCCCTGCGCATCATCGCCGACCACTCCCGTGCCGTCGACTTTATGATTTCGGATGGCATCCTCCCCGGTAACGAGGGTCGCGAGTACGTCCTTCGCCGTCTGCTCCGCCGTGCCGTGTTCCACGGTCGCCTGCTGGGTATCGAGGGTGCCTTCCTGACCAAGTTCATCGACGAGGTCAACGCTCAGATGGGCGAGGCCTATCCTGAGCTGCTCAAGAACGTCGCGCTCGTCAAGGGTATCGTTGCCTCCGAGGAGGAGCGTTTCTCCACGACGCTCGACAACGGCCGCGTTTACCTGGACGAGGCCCTGGCCGCGCTTGCCGAGGGCGCTGTGCTTCCGGGCGATGTTGCCTTTAAGCTTCACGACACCTTTGGTTTCCCCATCGACCTGACCGTCGAGATCGCCGGTACCACTGGGCACGACGTCGACATGGATGGCTTTACCGCTTGCATGGAGGACCAGAAGGCCCGCGCCCGCGCCAATGCCAAGGGCGACGCCTGGGGCAGCTTCAACGACGTGTGGGTCGAGCTTTCCGACAAGGTCGCCGCGACTGAGTTCGACGGTTATGACAACGATGTGATCGATGGCGCCAAGGTTGTCGCCATCGTGCGCAACGGCGAGTCCGTCGAGTCCGCCGCCGCGGGCGAGGACGTCGAGGTCGTGCTCGACCGCACCCCGTTCTATGCCGAGATGGGTGGCCAGCAGGGCGATGCCGGTGAGCTTTCCGCTGAGGGCGTTGTTCTGACCGTTGTCGACACCAAGAACCACAACGGCCTGTATGCCCACGTCGCGCACGTTGCCGATGGTACGCTGACTGTCGGTGCCGATGTTACCGCCGCGCTCGACGCTGAGCGCCGTGGCTTCCTGCGCCGCAACCACACCGCCACGCACCTGCTCGACGCCGCCCTTAAGCAGGTCCTGGGCGAGCACGTCTCCCAGGCCGGCTCGCTGGTGACGCCCGAGCACCTTCGCTTTGACTTTACGCACTTCGAGGCCCTGTCCTCCGAGCAGCTCAAGGCTGTCGAGGACCTGGTCAACCAGCAGATCTTCGCTTCCAAGCCGGTCGTGACCCGTGTCATGGGCATCGACGAGGCTAAGGCTGCCGGCGCTGTCGCCCTGTTTGGCGAGAAGTATGGCGACGTCGTCCGCGTTGTCTCCGTGGGCGCCGAGGACCAGCCGTTCTCCCGCGAGCTCTGTGGTGGCACCCATGCCGCCAATACCGCCGAGGTTGGCCTGTTCAAGATCATTTCCGAGTCCTCCACGGGCTCCAATGTCCGCCGTATCGAGGCCGTTACCTCTAAGGGTGCCCTCGACTACATGGCCGACCGCCTGGCGCTCGTTGACGCCGCCGCCGCTGCGCTCAAGTGCCGCGTCGACGAGGTTCCCGCCCGCGTGGAGAACCTGCAGGCCGAGCTGCGCGAGACGTCCAACAAGCTCAAAAAGGCTCTGACCGGTGGCTCCTCCGACGCCATTTCCAGTGCCATCGAGGGTGCTGTCCAGCTCGGCGGCTACAAGCTAGTCGTCGCTGAGCTCCAGGGCCTTGAGGCTGCCGACCTGCGCAACGTATGGGATACCGTGCATCAGAAGGTCGCCGGCCCTGTCGCTTGTGTCGTCGCCAGCGTGACTGAGAAGGGCACTCCGGCCCTGCTCGCTGCCGGCTCCGATGACGCCGTCAAGGCCGGTTTCCACGCCGGTAACGTGATCAAGCAGATCGCGGGTCTGGTCGACGGTCGCGGTGGCGGTCGTCCCAACATGGCCCAGGCCGGTGGCAAGAATGCTGCCGGCATCGCCGATGCCCTCGCGGCCGCTAAGACCGCGCTCGGCGCCTAAGAATCTAAGAAGTCGCTGTGGTTGCGCTCGCGCTGGACATAGGGGAGACCAGGATTGGCATCGCCGTCTCGAGCCGTGATGGCAAGATGGCGATGCCTGTCAAGGTGCTTCCGGCTGCCGAGGTCACCGGTATGGCCAAGACGTTCCGCTACCTGGTTGAGGACTATGAGCCCGACATCCTGGTAAGCGGACGTCCCCTGACCATGGCCGGTGAGCCCGGCCCTCAGGCCGAGCGCGTTGCCGCTGTGGCGCAAAAGATTGCCGACGAGCTCGATCTTCCGCTGGAGTTTGAGGACGAGCGTCTGTCCTCGCAAGAGGCCAAGCGTATCCTGCGTGAGCAGGGACTCAACGAAAAGCAGATGAGGGGCAAGATCGACATGATTGCCGCCAGCCTGTTTTTGCAGACGTGGCTCGATCGTAAAAACGAGGAGGTTTCGCATGCCTAGCGCTTCCGATCCGCGCCAGCAGAATCGTACACGGCAGCCGGCGTCGCGCCCTGCCCAGCCTGGCCAGCGTCCGGCACAGCCGACGCAGCGCGCAGCTCAGCCTGCCGCGCGCCCGGTGCAGTCCTTCTCTCATTCGGCCCAACCTGTTCAACGGACGGGTCAGCAGCCTTCTGCTCGTTCGGTTCAGCATTCGGCTTCTCACGCGGCTCAGCAGCCCACTGCTCGTACGGCCCAGCCTGCAGGCGGTACCCGCTTTAAGCAGCAGGCACCTACCCAGCGAACTCAGCCCCCCCAATCGCATTCGCATCACGCTCGCGGTTCGCATGGCGTTGCTCCGGCGACCCGCTCGAGTTACAACACGCATTCTCGTCGCGGTGCTCAAAAGAAGGGTTCTCCGGTTCCCATGATCATCGGCGTTGTGGTGGCGGTGCTCGCGCTTGCTGCGATCGCTTTCTTTGTCGTGCCGGCCGTCAAGGGCTTCTTTGCCGGTGAGGATACGAAGGTCACGGCTGGTCAGCAGGTTACGGTGACCATTCCC
>CABUGR010000056.1 GCA_902491135.1 uncultured Collinsella sp.
GTGCTTCCAATACGTCGGCAGGCGCAGCACGCCCTCAAAGCCGGAGTAGCGCTCCTGGTTGTGCAGGCCGACCTTAACGTTGTCCTCCACCGTCATGGTATTGAACAGACGGATGTTCTGGAACGTACGGGCAATACCCATGCGGTTGACCTGGTAGACCGACTTGCCCGAAGTGTCCTCACCGTCGAGCAGGATGGTGCCGTGCGTAGGCTGGTACACCTTGGTGAGCAGGTTGAAGACCGTGGTCTTGCCGGCACCGTTGGGGCCGATGAGACCGGCAATCTCGGTCTTGCCGATGGTTAGGCTAAAGTCGTCGACCGCCTTAAGGCCGCCGAATTCAATGCCCAGGTGAATGCACTCGAGCGCCGGGCGCTGGCCCAGGTCGCGGTCGGGAACGATGGCGCCAGAAGGATACGGGACCATCTTGCCCTTGTTGAACTCAAACTTACTGGGCATCGGCTGCCACCTCCTTCTTGGAAGCAAAGCGGTCCTTAATGCGTGCGAAGAACGCCTTGAGCTGTGGGTTGTTAGTAAAGACCATGACCAGAATCAACACGATGGCGTAGATGAGCATGCGGTAGTCCGAGAACTGACGGAGCAGCTCGGGGAGCACCGTGAGCAGCGCCGCGGCGATAACGGAGCCGCGCATATTGCCCAGGCCGCCGAGGACCACGAACACCAGAATGAGGATGGACGTATTGAAGTCGAACTTAGTGGCGGAAAGCTGCGAGAAGTTACCGCCGAACAGGGCTCCGGCAGCGCCGGCGAGGGCAGCGGAAACCACGAAGGCGATCATGCGGTACTGGGTGACGGAGATGCCCACAGACTCGGCAGCGATCTTGTTGTCGCGCACGGCAATAATGGCACGACCGGTACGGCTGCGAACCAGGTTGAGCACAATCACGAGCGCGACCATAACCAGGATTGCGCCGGCAAGGAAGGTCGAATAGGTCGACACGCCCGATGCGCCCTGCGCGCCCTTGATGATGGCGGTGCCGTCCTCGAGCAGGTGCAGGTCGTCGATCGTGGAGTTACCCGTGATGTTAAAGATCACATGCAGGCCGCGGGAATCGACGCCCACAATGAGGCAGGTGACGACCTCTTTGATGATCTCGCCAAAAGCCAGGGTCACGATGGCCAGATAGTCGCCGCTCAGGCGCAGGACCGGGATGCCGATCAAGAAGCCCAAGATGCCAGCGGCGATAGCGCCGACCACAATGCTGATGATCAGACGCATCGGATCGGACGGAACGGTGCTCTCCAGCGCGACGGCAGTGACGATGCCCGTATAGGCACCGACGCTCATAAAGCCCGCGTGGCCCAGCGACAAGTCGCCCGCGATGCCGACGACGAGGTTAAGGGAGATGGCCATGACGATATAGGCCGTGATGGGAACCAGCTGACCGGCGATCATGCGCGGGATCATGTGGTTGGACTGCATAAAGAACACGATGGCGAACGCCACAACGCACATGGCGTACGTGACAAAGTCGTGACGCGTCTGCTTGTCTTTAAGAAACTTCATAACGCTCACCTACACCTTCTCGGGGACGTACTTGCCCAAGAGGCCGGCAGGCTTGACGAGCAGGACGATGATCAAAACACCAAAGACGATGGAGTTGGCAAGGCTCGTGGAAATGTAAGCCTGCGCCATCGCCTCGATGATGCCGATGAGAATGCCACCGACAAAGGCACCGGGGATGGAGCCGATGCCGCCGAAAACGGCAGCATCGAAGGCCTTGATGCCAGGCATGGCGCCCGTGGTGGGCTGCAGGACCGGCGAGTAGGAGCACAGGAGAACACCGGCGATGGCGGCAAGGGCGGAGCCGATGGCAAACGTCATCGAAATAGTGCGGTTGACGTTGATGCCCATGAGCTGAGCGGCGGCCTTGTCCTCGGACACAGCGCGCATGGCCTTGCCCATCTTGGTCTTACCTGTAAAGAACATCAGGCCGGCCATGATAACCAGGCAGGCGACGATAGTGACGAGCGAGACGGCGCTTACGTTAAACTTGGCCAAGAACTCCGGCACCGGGAAGGTGACGAGCGAAGTGAAGTTCTTGGGCGTGGCGCCCCACAGAAGCTGCGCGGCGTTCTGCAGGAAGTAAGACACGCCGATGGCCGTGATCAGAACGGCCAGCGGGCCTGCTTGGCGCAGCGGCTTATAGGCCAGACCCTCAATGAGAACACCGAGAACCGTGCAGACCACACAAGAGAGAACTACAGATGCCCAGCCCGGGAGGCCGAGATACGACGTGGCGCAGAACGAGACATAGGCACCGACCATGATGACATCGCCGTGAGCGAAGTTGAGCATCTTGGCGATACCGTAGACCATGGTGTAGCCCAACGCGATGATGGCGTAGACGCTGCCCATGGACAGGCCGTTGACCAGGTATTGGATAAAGACCGTCATGTTCCACATCCCCCTTTCGAATAGGTTTCCAGTTAATGTATGAAACAGGGACGTTACACTGTCCCTAGATACCAAGCAAGCAGGGAAGGCCAAAACCTCCCCTGCTTGGGATCAAAACCGCTCTATGTAAGGCGGCCAATTAGGCCTGTACGTACTTGCCGTTGGTGATGACGTACGCCGTGGGCTCCTTCTGGACCTGGCCCTTATCATTCCAGGTGAGCTTGCCGGTCAGACCGTCAACGGTAATCTTGAGCATAGCCTTGGACAGCTTCTCGGCGACCTCGGTCGGGTCGGCGTCGACACCAAGACCGGCCTCCTTGAGGGCCTCGGCAACCGCGTGCACGCCGTCGTAGGCGTCGGCGGCAAACTGGTCGGGGGTATCGCCGTACTTATCCTTGTAAGCGTTGACGAAGTCGGCGTTCTTCTCGTCGTCGGCGGAGAACGGGGTCATGAGCAGCAGGCCCTCGGCAAGAGAGGTATCGAAGCCCTCAACGCCCAGGATGCCATCCATGCCGTCGCAGCCCATCATCTTGACGTCGTAGCCCATGTCCTTGGCGTTCTTGAGCAGGACGGACGCCGGCGTGTAGTAGATCGGCGCAAAGATCATGGTGGCGCCGGCCTGCTTGGCCTTGGTCAGCTGGTTGGTAAAGCTCGTGGCGGAGTCGTCCTTAAAGGTCTCCTCGTCGACAATCTCGAGCTTGGACTCAGCGGCCTGGGCCTTAAAGGAATCTGCGATGCCCGAAGAATAGGCGTCGCCGGAGTTATAGAACAGCACGAACTTCTCGTCCGCATACTTCTGCGCCAGGAACTTGGCAGCGTTGACACCCTGGTTGGGGTCGGTGAAGCAAACCTGGAAGACGCAATCCTTGCCGTCGGTGACGTCCTCGGAGGACGCGGACGGGGTGATCATGAACGTCTTGGGGTCGTTACCGCACTCGGCGGCAACGGCAACCGACGCACCCGTGGTGGTCGGGCCGACGAGAGCCTGCATGCCCCAGTCGAGCAGGGTATTAAAGGCGTTGACGGCCTTCTCGCCATCGGCCTGGTCATCCTCGGCCTTGCTGGCAAGCGGCAGCTCCTTGGTCGAGAAATCCTTGCAGCCAAGCTCGACGCCCTGGGTAACGGACTTGCCGTAGGACGCGTTGGCGCCGGTCAGCGGGCCGATGGTGCCGATCTTAAACGAAGCGTCGCCCGAAGCGGAACCACTGTCGCCGCCGTTGGAGGAGCAGCCAGCTAGAATGGACATCGCCCCCAGACCTGCTGCGCTCGCGATAACGCTCCTGCGATTCATAACAGGGTTCAATGACTTACCGGTGAGGCTCGACATGCGGCTCTCCTCTCAAATCTCGTCGGGTTTCGGTTGCCCGACAGGCCATCCTTCGCCGTGTTCGGCGTTCGCAAAATAGTAGACGCTTTAGTTAGGAAAAGTGGCGGTTATTTCGACTTTTCTTTGGATTTGTTCATTTATCCATATTTCTGCGTATTTCTATTGCTTTATGCAGTATTGCCACTTTATTGCGTAAAAGCAATGTTTCCGTTCTGTTACAGGCGTCCTTGCCTTGCGTAAAACGGCCCCACCGGTCTCGTTATATGCACTTAGGCGGCGATGTACTTGCCGTCCTGAATCACATAGGCTGTCCATGCCGTCGACACCCATTAGTGTCATGTCGTAGCTCATGTCCTTGGCGTTCTTGAGCAAAACGGACGCTGGGGTGTAATAGATCGGGGCAAAAATAAGCGTGGCTCCGACAAGGAAACTCCTGCGGTTAAGTACGTTGTTGATGCTAAACATGGTGTCCCCCTTTTCGCTGGCCGCGGTGCGGCCGTCTTGCGGTACAGAGCAAACCTTATGGCGCAAACGTTGACAGTTTGTTACGGAGTTCCGTTTGTAGCGAGCATGTTTCCAATGTTTCCGCAGCGTTTCGGGGGTGCCGTTTTGTGCGACTCCTGTTGCCTGGCGAGCACGCGCCCCCGGTTCACGCTAGAATGCACTCAACCTTTAAGCGGTTAATCCATCCATAAGATGCACGAAGGAGCTATCTATGAGCGAACCCCTGCGCACCGTGAACGTCGGCCTCATCGGTCTGGGAACCGTCGGCGGCGGCGTGGCCCGTCTGATCAAGAGCCACCACGATGAGTACCTGGCAGCCTACGGCATCGACCTTAAGCTGACCCGCGCCTGCGCGCTTGCCTGGGAGCAGGCCGAGGCAGCCGGTATTGAGCGTGAGGCCTTTACGAGTGACTGGCACGACGTCGTCACCGACCCCGCCGTCGACATCGTCGTCGAGCTGATCGGCGGCGAGCATCCCGCGACCGAGATCTTCACCACTGCCTTTGAGCACGGCAAGCACGTCGTCTCTGCCAACAAGGCCCTGCTGGGCCGTCACGTCGAGACGCTTGCCGAGAAGGCACGCGCGTGCGGCGTGCAGATTAAGTGCGAGGCCAGCTGCGGCGGTGGCATCCCCATCGTGAGCACGCTCGAGCACGACTTGGTGGGCAACAAGATCCTGACCATCGCCGGTATTCTCAACGGCACCACCAACTACATCCTGTCGCGTATGGACGCCGAGGGCGCCGATTACGCCGACGTGCTTGCCGACGCGCAGGCCAAGGGCTATGCCGAGGCCGACCCGTCCGCCGACGTCGACGGCTTCGATGCCGCCAGCAAGACGGCCATCCTCGCCTCCATCGGCTTTGGCACCCGCGTGACCACTGACGATGTGTACCAGCAGGGTATCCGTACCATCGGCGCCGAGGACATCGCCCAGGCCCGCGAGCTCGGCTACACCATCAAGCTGCTGGGCATCGCCCGCAACACCGACGCCGGCGTCGACGTTCGCGTGCACCCCACGCTGATCCCCGCCGACCACATGCTCGCCAAGGTCAACGGCGCCATGAACGCTGTCTACGTGGTAGGCGACGCCGTAGGCGAGACCATGTTCTACGGTGCCGGCGCAGGCTCCTTCCCCACCGCGAGCGCCGTCGTGGGCGATATCCTGTCGCTCTCCGAGCAGATCAGCCGCGGCGTGGCTCCGCTGCCCGAGATTGAGCCCTATGGCCACAACCTCGCCTTTAAGCCCATGGACGAGCTCCAGACCAAGTACTATGTGCGCCTGAAGGTCGCCGACCGCGTGGGCGCCCTGTCCGAGACGGTCGACATCTTTGCCAAGCACAACATCTCGATCTCGCTCATCAACCAGGTCGAGGACGGCAAGTCGGGCGTCAGCGATGCCTGCTCGGTCATCTTCCTGACGCACCGCGCGCTCGAGAAGGACGTCCAAGCTGCCGCCGCCGAGCTTGCCAGCGTCGACTGCGTGGCCGAGGTCGCCAACGTCCTGCGCATCGAAGATGTCGAGGCCTGGACCGAAGGCGTCATGGCCAACTAACTCATCAATCGCCTAGCAATACGCGCTTTGAGGGCTCCCGTCCGATGTGGGACGGGAGCCCTTTTGTCTCCTGCCCTAAGCACAACGGCAGAGCACATTTGCGCGAGCCGCTCATCGGTAACGCGGGCTACCGTTCACCGATATGCAAACGCGGCCGATTCCGGCTACCGCTACGCTGTGCTGCGTACGTCCACCCCCGAAGAATGGAGGCACCATGTTGCTCGAGGGCAAGAAAGCAATCGTCACCGGAGGCACGCGCGGTATCGGCTATGCCATCGCCTGCCGTTTTATCGAGGAGGGTGCCGCCGTCACCGTCTTTGGCTCGCGCCAGGAGACTGCCGATGCAGCCGTTGAGAAGCTGACAGCCGTCTATCCCGACGCCAAGGTCTGGGGCCGTTCCTGCGACCTCACCTCGCTCGAGGCCGTGACCGAGGCCTTTACCCAGGCTGCAGCCGACATGGGCGGTCTCGATACGGTCGTCAACAACGCCGGCATCTCCCAGCGCTCGCCCCTTTTGGACTATACAGCCGAGGAGTTCGCCAAAGTTATGGACCTCAACGTCGTCGCCGTCTTTAACGGCCACCAGGCTGCTGCCAAGATCATGACCGAGGCCGGCCACGGCGGCACCATCACTACCACAAGCTCAATGGTCGCCAAGTACGGCCAGCCTTCCGGCGTCGGTTACCCCACGTCCAAGTTTGCCGTCAACGGCATGGTCCAGTCGCTCTCGCGCGAGCTCGCCCCCATGGGCATCCGCGTCAACGCCGTTGCCCCTGGCGTGACTAAGACCGACATGGTCGCTAACCTGCCCGAAGAGGTCATCAAGCCCATCATCGCCACTATTCCGCTCGGCCGCATGGGCGAGCCCGAGGACATCGCCAACGCCTTCGTTTTCCTAGCGAGCGACATGTCATCCT
>CABUGR010000057.1 GCA_902491135.1 uncultured Collinsella sp.
CTTGCGATGGCGTTGGTCAAAAAGTCGCGCACGCGCTGTTGGGTGTCGAGCTTGGCCAGCAGGCTTGTCTGCGCGGGGGCCATGTTACTCAGCCTCCTGGGCAAGCGCGGCGGCGACGGCATCTTGGGGAATGTCGAGACCGTACGCGCGAACCAGCTCGACCGTTTGCGTGAAGACGTCTGCGATCGACGCAGTGGCGTCGATGAGCTTTACGCGGTCTGGCTCCTCGGCAGCAATTGCGCAAAATCCCTGGTAGACACGCTCCTGGAAGGCCATGCCCTTGGCCTCCATGCGGTCTGCCGCACCACGGGCGGCCATGCGCAGCGCCGCCTGCTCGGGCGTGATGTGATAGACGAGCGTGAGCGCCGGATGCGTACCGGCGACAGCCAGGTTGTTGGCATCGCGCACCAACTGACGGTCGAGGCCATCGGCAAACGCCTGATAGCAGGTCGTGGAATCGTAGAAACGGTCGCACAGGACCACCTTGCCGGCAGCGAGGGCAGGCGCGATGACTTCGTGCACCAGCTGGGCACGCGCGGCCTCGTAGAGCAGCAGCTCGCAGGTGTCGCCCATCGCCGTATTGGCGGGGTCGAGCAGCAGGGCGCGGATCTTTTCGCTGATGGCGGCGCCGCCCGGCTCGCGCAGAGTTACGACCTGATAGCCAGCGAGGTCGAGCGCGCGGGCCAGCAGGCGCGCCTGCGTGGACTTGCCGGCGCCGTCGACGCCCTCGAGCGTGATAAAGCTATGTTGAGCGGGCTCAAAAGCCATGGGCGCAGCCCCTTCCTACAAGGCGCGAAAATGCAAGTTATAGCAACCAAGCCATGATACCCCAGCGTCCGGCGCACCCCAAATCCCACCTAGTCATTGGGGACGTTCTTAAATGACTAGGTGGCAGTTAGGAACGTTCCCAAAGTGCCAGCAGAAAAGGAACGTCCCCAACTGCCGACCCTCTAAGTTGCGGTGAAATAGGGACTGAATACGCCTTCTAACAGCAAATACAATCCCTATTTCACCGCAAGTTAGGAGTGGGCGCGGGCGTTGATGGCGAAGGAAATGTCGCGCTCGAGGGTTAGAGCCTGTTCGCGTTCGAGGTCTTGGGTGAGGATTGCCAGCACGTAAGGGCGCTCGGCGTAGACGATTGCGGCATCGTGCTGAGCATTCGTCAGGCTGCCCGTTTTGTGCGCGACCAAAACGCCGCCGGGAACGCCCTCGACAATACCGCGCGTGTCCTCCTGCGCCAGCAGATATCCGCGCGCTCGATCGCACAGCCCGGGCGTCGCGATTGTCCCCGCCGCCAGCCGCTGCAACACGGCCGCAGCATCACGGGCGCTCGTATAGTTCTCGCGACCTTGTGCCTGGGCCTCGGCGTCCATCATCAAACGAGCGAGCACGGTCTGGGTCAGCCCCAATGCGGCACACGTTTCGTTGACCGTATCCATGCCAAGCCTGCCGATAACAAGGTTCGCTGCCACGTTATCGCTCTGGGCGATCATGGCGCACAGCAGCTCGTCAATACTGTACGACACACCCGCGCCGCGCGACTGAATGTTACCGCTGCCACCCACGATATCCTGTTGCGTTACCGTTATCTGCTCGTCGAGGGACAGCTCGCCCGCCGTCACGGCCTCGAGCGCACAAGCGAGAATGGGAAGCTTGATGATGCTTGCCGCCGCACGTCGCGCGTCCGGCGCCACAGCGACTTCACCATCGAGCGACGCGAACGTTTGAGAATCAAGCGCCACAGCATAGACCGAGGCAGACCCACCATACGGCTCGACAAGGGCTTCGACATCTTGCTGAAGGCCGGCAATCCAAGAAGCCCAGGCGACAGCTTCCGTCTTTTGAGCGGACGCATGATTCGCTTTTTGTTTGACAGGGACAGCGGAGCCCTCAGCCTCGTTGCGGCGCGCGGCACAACCGCCGAGACTCATCACCGAGGCAAGCGCTCCGGTCAACATCCCGGCACAAAACACCCGACGCGAGCAATCGCGCGCAGCGAGGGGCGCATCCCCCGGCGGGAACTGGAACGCCTCCACGTTATCGCCGCCACCCCGACCTTGCTCGCCGCAGTACACAGACTCACTCCCCACCATCGCATTCTACCGAGCCGTCGATAAACGGCCGCGCCGGACACCCAGCACGCCGCACTCATTGTGACGCATGCGACAGGGCTTGCGCGGCACGATCATCCTCGCATAACCAGTTGGGCCGGAGCGGCCCAACCGCACCTGAACCACCTTATAATCTAGCCAACACATCGAATGGAAGGAACCATCATGCCCCGGTTTTGCACCCATTGTGGCAAGCTTCTGAAAGACGACGAGCGCTTCTGCACCAACTGCGGAACGCCGGCAGCCGATGATGGCCAGGCCTCTCAGTCGCAAGAGGATGCGCAGGCAGCCGAACATGCCGCTGCGTCCGATGCCGCCTTCGACACCGCCGCGACCACGGTTCAGCCTGCGCAGCAGCCCACGGCGACTCAGCCCCAGCAGGCGGACATGACCGTGCAGTCCGCTCATCAGCCAGCGCCCGCTCCCCAGCCGGAAGCTGGCGCGACGCAGCAATGGGCGACACCAGCCGGCTCCGCGCCGCAGCAGCCCATACCGACCGCCGCTCCGCAGGCCGGTGCTCCCGCCGCGCCCAAAAACAACAACGCCCTGCTCATCGGCATCATCGCCGCGCTAATCGTCGTGATTATCGCGCTCGTCGTGTTCTTTATGATCAAGCCTTTCGACAAGGGCGCCGATGATACCGAGGGCACGACGATCGAGAAGGTCAAGATCGACCACGATAATGACGATGCGTCCGTCAAGGGCGACCCCAACAAGCTTGACAATGATGATGACGATGACGTCCACGATGCCGCCACCATCAGCGAGCAGAACGTCTACGACCAGCTGAGCTCCTACTACAGCAGGCTCTCCGATCTTGATCAGCAGGTTCGCGACTGCGCCACCACGTTTAACACGTACTATCTCAAGGATGACCGAAGCTCGCGTCAGTCGGCCAGCGATGCCGCCGAGGCGCTCGAGGATCAGATCGGCGACCTCAAGGACGAGGTCGAGGACCTGGATGTTCCCATCGACTCGCAGAACTACAGCTCGTGGAAAGATATCATCACGCTCTACGACGACTTGGAGAATCGCATTGACGTCATTTGCGATGCCTGGGAGATCAGCCTTGAATACTCCAGCCCCGCCAACCACAAGGACGAGATCGTGGCGCCACTGGCACGCGACAACGAGCCGGGAACCAACAGCAACAAGTACCGTCAGGACTTTGAGGACCGCTATCCCGGCGCCAAGCCCGTCGAGGTGAAGTAATCCCAACAACTGATCAAAACTTGCGGTGAAATAGGGATTAATTAGGCCTTTTGCCAGCAAAAACAGTCCCTATTTCACCGCAACTTAGAAGTGGGGCCGGGCGCGCATTTGCATTTGCGCGCCCGGCCCCACCGTGTCTATATGTGCTCGGATATGTGCTCGGTTACTTGTCGGCGGCCTTCTTGGTGGTCGTCTTTTTCGCGGCAGTCTTCCTGGCGGTCGTCTTCTTGGCAGCAGTCTTCTTTGTCGCCGTGGTCTTCTTCGCCGTGCTCGCCTTGGTCGCAGTCTTGCGGCCACGGGCGGGCTTCTTCTCCTTGGTCGGGCAGTCCATGTTGACGCAGATACGCCACGGACCGCGCGCCGTGTTGACCACCACGATGGGGGCGCCGCACTCGGGACAGGTCTCACCCGTCGCCTCGAGTTTGCCACGCGCCGGCAGCGGATAGCTCACGCCGCAATCGTCATAGTTGGTGCAGCGGATAAAGCGCTTGCCGCTCTTCTCGCTCTTGTGCGCAATCAGATCGCCATGGCGTCCGGCCTCGGCACACACCTTGCACTCGCCCACCTTAAGGTCGGGCTCGTAGTTAGTGGGGCATGTGGGGTTCACGCAGATCTCGAAAGCCTTCTGGCGGAACGGCTGGCACTTAATGCGCGGTGCGCCGCATTCGGGGCACACGGCAGCCTCGCCCTCGAGCGGGCTCACCTTGACGCCGCTCGGCACCGGATAGGTCACATCGCAGTCGGGCCATCCCATGCAGCCGATAAAGCTGCCGCGGGTCTTGGCGCTCGTTTTCATAACCAAGTCCTTGCCGCACTTGGGGCAGGCGCCCACGCGCGCATCGGCCGTGACGGCGTCGCTGATGGCGTCACCCAGCTCCTGCGTGTGCTTGAGCAGCTCGTCGAGCACGCCGGCCAGCAGCGCGCGCGAGTGCGTCACGACATGCTCTTCGGTATCCTCGCCGCGCTCCACGCGGGTCATGTCGCCGTCGAGCTCACTGGTCATATCGGGACTCGTGATGCGCGGGGCAAACTGCGACAGTGCATCGATGATGGCGATACCCAGCTGGCTCGGCTCCACGGGATCGTTTTTGAGGTAGCGCACGGCGTACAGGCGCTCGATGATGCTCGCGCGCGTGGACTTGGTACCCAGGCCGCGCTTCTCCATCTCCTGCACGAGCTTGCCCTGGCTGTAGCGCGCGGGCGGCTCGGTCTGCTTGGCCTCGAGCTTAATGTCGAACACATCGACCGTGTCGCCCTGCTCCAGCGGCGGCATCTGCTCGTCGCGTTTGAGTCCGTACGGGTACGCCTCGCGGAAACCCGGGGTCACGAGCACATCGCCCGAAGCCACGAACGGCTCGCCGTTCACGTCGAGCTCGAGCTTGGTGTTCTCGATGGTCGCGGGACCCATAAGCGTCGCCAGGAAGCGGCGGGCGATGAGGTCGTAGAGCTTGCGCTGGCCGCCATCGAGCGTGGACGGATCGCCCTCGCCCGTGGGATAGATAGGCGGGTGGTCGGTGGTCTCGACTTTGCCCCGCGTGGGCTTCATGGGGCCGGCGAGCACCTTTTTGCATACAGGTGCCAGCGCCGGATTGATCTTTGCCAGGTCGCTCACCACGGCGCCCAGGTCGAGCGTCGCGGGGTACACGGTGTTGTCGACACGCGGGTAGCTGATGAGGCCCGCCATGTAGAGGGACTCGGCGATGCGCATGGTACGCGCAGGCGAGATGCCCTCGGCTGCGGCGGCAGCCTGCAGCGAAGTGGTCGCAAACGGCGTGGGCGGCTGCTGCTTGCGCGAACGCTTGGTCACCGCGGCGACGGTTGCCGTCGCAACGCCGTCAACATGGCCGTACGCCGTCTCGGCAGCATCCTTGTCGGTAAAGCGCGCCGTCTTGTGCACAATCTTAAAGCGGTCGTCCTCGGCAGCACCCTGCGCGGCGCCCATGCCGCGGATCTGCCAATAATCCTCGGGCACAAATGCCCTGCGCTCGCGCTCGCGCTCAACCACCAGGGCGAGCGTCGGCGTCTGCACGCGGCCGGCGGAACGCACGTTGCCAAAGCCGCCAAACTTGGCGAGCGTCAGGTAGCGCGTGAGCACCGCGCCCCAAATGAGGTCGATGTGCTGACGGCTCTCGCCGGCGTCGGCCAAGTTCTGGTCGAGCGAGACGAGATTATCAAAGGCCTGCGTAATCTCGGCCTTGGTAAACGAAGAGTACTGGGCGCGGGCAACCGGCAAGTCCGGCGCCACCTCGCGCACCTTGTTAAGGGCGTCCGAACCGATTAGCTCGCCCTCGCGATCGAAGTCCGTGGCGATAATGACGCTGTCAGACTTTTTAGCAAGGTTCTTGAGCGAGCGAATGAGCTCTTTCTCGGCCGGTAGCTTAATGACGGGCGCCCAGGTGAGGTAAGGCAGGCTCTCGAGTTTCCAGCCCTTGATTGAGATGCCATCGGCAAGAAACGGCTTGCGCTTGGTGTCGTAGGGCGGACGCGCCAGGCCATCGGGTATGTCGGCCGGCAGCATCTCGCCGTCCTCGGTGACCGAATACCAGCCCAGCTTTTTATCGAACAGCACGCTGTCGCAAAAATCGGGCGCTAGGATGTGACCGGCAAGGCCGATGGTCACGCACTCCTCGCCCTTCCACTCAAAACGGTAGATGGCGGTGTTGTACACCTTGTCCTTTTTGGGCTTGCCCGTGGACAGACGCTCGGCAATCTGACGCGCGGCGTCGTTTTTCTCGGCGATGATGAGCTTCAAAAGAGGCTCCTATCTCGTATCTCTGCGGCTACGCCCGCCCGTATGGCGGCCGACTTACGCCCTTGCTTGCTCAATCTGCCCGATGAGCCAATCGCACCAGGCATCCATGCCCTCGCCCTTGCGCGCGCTCACGGCAAACCGCGGCGCCTGCGGATTGAGGTCATCGAGTGTCTTAGTATACCTATCCATGTCAAAATCGAAAGCCGGGGCCACATCGACCTTGTTGAGCAGCTGTGCGCGGGCGTGCTGGAAGATGCCCGGGTACTTGATGGGCTTGTCGTCGCCCTCGGGCACCGAGAGAATCATGATGGACAGGTTCTCGCCCAGGTCAAAGTCGACCGGGCAGACCAAGTTGCCCACGTTTTCGATAAAGATGACATCGATGTTTTGAAGGCCCACCGCCTGGTCGAACGCGTCAACGGCCTCCATGATCATGTTGCCCTCGAGGTGGCACAGGCCGCCCGTGTTGATCTGGATGGCGGGCATGCCGGCTTCCTTCATGGTAATGGCATCGACATCCGAAGCGATATCGCCCTCGATGACGGCGCAGCGCAGGCCAGCCTTGTCGCGCAGGCGATCGTTGGTGCCCAGAATCGTGGTTGTCTTACCCGAGCCGGGACTCGACAGCACATTG
>CABUGR010000058.1 GCA_902491135.1 uncultured Collinsella sp.
GGATACCGTTCTGTCGGCCCGCACTCCATTCCTTCGGCGGGGTTCCCCAAGTCTGTCGAGGCGCATGCGGAGGGCTCCGCGCGCACAGCGAAATAGGGGGTATCCCCGAAGGCCGCCCGGCTCGCCGGGACGGGGGCCATGTCTATTCCGCGCCCTCCCGGCACATCGCGCCGAGGGCCCAGAGCCACCTCACGAGCTCGGCCGCGGTGGCCGCGTTGGCCTTCGCCGCGGGCATGCCGCGGGCGAGCATCTCCTCGCGCCGCCGCAGGAGCCGCTCGGACCCCTTCCTCCCGTGCATCCTTATCTCGAGGGGCACGCCCGTGTCCCTCGGCATGAGCTTCGGCTGGTGCCGTGCCGCGGCGTAGCACCATGAGCCCTCAACGGCCAGCTTCCTCACGAGCGCGTTGCCCGCACCGCTGATGCCTCCGAGCCGCACGGAGTCGCCACTCGACCTCTGACTCGGCGCGAGGCCGAAATAGGCCGTGACCTGCCTTCCGGAACGGAACCTCGTGAAGTCGCCGACCTCGGCCGAGAAGGCCGCGGCCAGCGCGAAGGCGCAGCCCTTGATCGACTGGAGGGCGGCCACCTCCGCGGCGATCGGGCTGGCATCCACGGCGGCCCTGTACTCGGAGAGCAGGTCCGCCCGGGCCTCCGCCGCGGCCTCGACCTCGTTCCTCAGGGCGGCGAGCGCCCGAACCCCGCCATCGTCCTCCGGCCTGGCCTTGTCGAGCCACCTCAGGAAGTCGTAGGTCCAGTACTTCCTCGGGTTGCCGGCGGGCGTGGTGCCGCCGTAGACGAACCCCCGCTTTGCGAGGAAGGCGAGCAGCCGCTGCTTGGCGGTCGCCAGGCGCGCGGTCGCCCCGTCGTAGGCGCCGGCGAGGTCCCTGATGCCCTCGACCTCGGGGGAGGGGACCCATACGGGGGAGATGTCGTGGGCGAGTATCGCCTTGGCCATCCTGGCGGCGTCGTTCCTGTCGTTCTTGGAGGCCGAGTCGGCGGCCGACCTGGTGATCTTCGAGACCGCGGCGACGACGCACTCGACGCCGAGCCCGGCGAGCTCCCTTTGCGGGGCGAAGCCGAGGTAGCCGCTCTCGTAGGCCGCGAGCGACGGCCCGGGGAACCCATCCATCCACCCGGCGATCTCGCCCCAGGGGTTGCCGGGGAACCTCCTCGTCACGGCCTCGCCGGTGTCCGCGTCGAGGGCGCAGACGGTGGTCGACCTCAGGTGGACGTCCATCCCGAACGCGGTAGAATACTTTGGCATGGGAGCCTCCCAACCTCGTTGCGGCGCGGCTGCGCCTATGGCACTTCAACATCATTGTCGCAGCCCCGACCCGCGGTCACGAGCGGGGGCTCCTATCTTTTTAGTGCCCTCGGATTGGGTCATAGTGTCTGTCGTTTCCAAGACATCGGCGTTGCCTTGCTTCGGGAATGCGGCAGATAGGGACGTTCCTTTTCTGCCGGCAGTTTGGGACACTCCTTACGGGGCACCCCCTCCACAGCGCCTATGCTAGCTTGTCGATTTGCCCAATCTCCCAGAGCGGAATGTTGACGAGCGTGCCCTCGTCTCTATATGCCGCTAACGATGTTCTCACGCAGCGCTCGAGCTTGAACTTCTCGCAGGCAATCCTCAGGCTCTTTGCTTTGAGGTTCTCTGCCGCCTTGACCTCGAGCGGAAGCACGGTCCCCGCATGGTCGATGGCAAAGTCAGTCTCTGCATTGCCGGAGGAGGATGACCAATACGCGGGAGTTTTGCCTTGGAGCAAAAGCTCCTGTGCGACGTATTGCTCGGTCAGCGAGCCTTTGAACTCCGTAAAAACAGCGGGCCCGTTCAGAACAATGGCTGGCGAGAGGCCGGAGAGTGCTCCGAGGATGCCGGTGTCGATGCAGAACAGCTTGAAGCCCGAGAGATCCTCGTAGCTTATGAGCGGTGCTCTTAGGGCGGAAACACGTGGCACCTTATGAACGATTCCATAGTCCATGAGCCACTGGAGGCTTTCCTCAAAATCGCGTGCGCGCGCCCCGGGACGGAGCGCACCGTAGACGAACTTCTTGTTTTCCTTTGCGAGCTGGCCGGTAAGGGATTTCCAAACCAGCCTCATGCGCTCGACGATGCGGGCTGGCGCATGCTTGCCAAAATCGGATTCGTAAGCTTCGATGATTTGCTGCTGAAGCCTGCGGGCCTCGATGAAATCGTGGGAGGCGGCGAAAGCGGAGACAACTTCTGGCATGCCACCGACAACGAGGTATTCCTTGAGCAGGCGCTCGAGCTTTTCGGAAACGTTTGCCAGCAGGTCCATGTCTGCGGCAAGGATGGCATCTGCGAGCGGATCGCCATCGACGGCACGAACGAACTCGACAAACCCCATGGGGCGCATGGTAAGCTGGTCAATCTTGCCGACGGGGAAAGACTCGTTTTCGCGTCGGAGCGCGAGCCCCATATAGGAGCCGGCTGCCACGATATGGTATTCCGGCGCCAGCTCGTTGAAGTATTTGAGCGAGGTGATGCCACGCGGTGCCTCTTGGATTTCGTCGAAGATGATGAGCGTGTCTGTCGGCGTTATGGTCTGGCCGCGCAGGAGCTCTATCTGGGAGATGATGCGTTTGGGGTCAAGGCTTCCGTCGAACAGCGAACGTGCGCCCGGTTCGAGCATAAAGTCAAAACGGATGACGTTTTGATACTGCTGGCCTGAGAATTCGTTGAGAAGCCAGGTTTTTCCCGTCTGGCGGGCCCCCTTAAGCAGGAGGGGCTTGCGGTTTGCCCTAGATTTCCAAGCGATGAGTTCGTCCATTAGCTGTCGCTGCATACTGCCCCCTAACGATCATGGTTAGTATAAGACCGTCTTGGTCTTTCCATCGAAAAATGTGGGAGTAAACCACGTTTTTCCATCGAATAATGTGTGAGGCAACCACGTTTTTCCATCGAATAATGTGGGAGTTTAGGTCGGCACCTGGGGACGTTCCTTCTCTGCCGGCAGTTTGGAACACTCCTTGTTTTGGTACAAATTAGCTGCCCTTGCATCAGAAAACGGCGCCCGTCGGCGATGTTGCCGGCGGGCACCGTTGTCGTGTAGGTGGTTATGTCGTGCGGGCTGCTGTTGAACGTTCGGGCCCGTGCTCTATAGCGAGTCGATAAAGCGCTGTTGGGCGGCGCGGCCGGCTTCGTCCCACTTAAAGACGCCGGCGTTGTCGAGCACGTGGCCAAACACCACGCCGACCTCCTCGTGCAGGATGTCGATGGCGTTATCGGCAGTAAGCTCGTCGGCGCGGCGGGCAAAGACATCCTCTGCCCATGCGGCGTGGCTGCGGCAAAGGTCGTCGCTCTCGAGCGCGGCGGCAAGATCGTAGCTTGCGTCGACCTTGGCGGCCAGCAGGTGCTCGCGAACGGCGCCGAGCTCGGGAACCAGGCGCGGTGGCAGAATGGCCAGGCCCATGACCTCGATCAGACCGATGTTCTCTTTCTTGATGTGGTGGTACTCGGCATGCGGGTGGAATACGCCCAGCGGATGCTCGTCGGTTGTGATGTTGCAACGAAGCGCCAGGTAGGCCTCGTAGATCTCGCCGCCGGCATTGCCGCGGGAGTCGACGCGGCGGATGACGGGCGTCACAGTGTTATGCGCCACGCCGTCGGCTGTGTGCGCGATGACGCCAACCGACTCATCGGTCCACTCGCGCCAGGCGAGAATAATCTTCTCGGCGGCGTCGAGCAGCTGGGCGCGGTCGTGCGAGCGCAGTCGCAGCACCGAAAGCGGCCACTGCAACACGGTGCCGCTGACCTGGTCAAAGCCGGGCACGCTAAACTGCGAGACCTCGGCGGCATGCATCATGGGGAACTCGTGCGCGCCGCCCTGGAAGTGGTCGTGCGACAGAATCGAGCCGCCCACGATGGGCAGGTCGGCGTTAGAGCCAATAAAGTAGTGCGGGAACAGGTCCACAAAGTCGAGCAGACAGGTCAGGCCCTTGCGGTCGACGTGCATCGGGCGATGCTTGGAGCTCATGGCAATGCAGTGCTCGTTAAAGTACGCGTACGGGCTGTACTGGAAGCCCCAGCGCTCGCCGTCGAGCTCAATGGGGATAACGCGCAGATTCTGGCGGGCGGGATGGGCGCCGCCGTCGGCTGCGGCGGAGCGTCCGGGATAGCCCTCGTTTTCGATGCAGAGCTGGCAGGCGGGATACTTCTCGCCCGTGTTTTTGGCGGCGCCGGCCGCGGCAATATCGCGCGGGTCCTTTTCGGGCTTTGACAGGTTGATGGTAATCTCGAGGTCGCCCCAGTTGGTGGGGGTGCTCCATTTGATGTTGCGCGCGATGGCGGCACGGCGCACGTAGCCGGCGTCGCAGCACAGGCCGTAGAACCAGTCGGTCGCGGCGCGGGGCTCGTTGACGCCCATGCGTCCGTTGAACTCCTCGTTTACAACCGAAGGCCTTGGCATGAGCGCGCCCATGATGCGCATGGCGATGCGGTCGCGGCCCGATGCCGTGTCCTCGGCGGCGCCGTTGGCAACAGCCGCCTCGGCAAGCGCGGCAAGTGTGCCTTCAAGGTCAAAGTTGGGCAGGGTGTCGGGGTGCAAGAGCGAGAGTTTTTCGGCCTGGAGCGCCCAGGCCATGTCGAGCGCCGGGCCCGTAGCACCGATGCACTCGAGAATGGTGTTATACGCCCAGATGCGATCGTCCTGGCCGATCATCGATCGGTGGATAGCGTACTCGATCAGGTTCTGCGCGGCCTCGCGCACGTCAGTCATTACAGCCATGCCGCGTAAGCCCCCTTGTCAGAAATTGCGTAGTGGCGGGCAGAGCCCTCGCCCAGCCAGCCGTTCATCTTGGTGATAAAGGTGTCGACCAGGTCGAGCGGCACGAAGGCCTGGATGGTGCCACCAAAGCCGCCACCGTGGATACGGACGGCGCCACGGCCGTCGAGCACGTGCTCGGCCAGTGCCAGGGCATACATCGAGGGCTGCTCGGAGCCCAGCTTGGCAACGACATTCTGTAGGTACATGGCAGAGCTGGCGCCGGACTCGCGCGTCAGGACCAGGAACTGATCGATGTCGCCGGCGTTCAGGGCAGCCCAGCGCTTATCGACCAGGCCGTTTTCGTACCAGTAGTGAACGGCGCGCAGGCAGGCGCGGTCGCCCAGCTTGGCGCGCAGCTCGGGGAGCTTGGCGTCAAAGTCCGCCACGTTTACCTCGCACAGGCGTGCCTTGCCAAACTCGGCAGCGACGTCCTGCATCTCGCGCGGAACGGCGGCGTAGTCGTCGGTGGCGGCCACGTGGTCGGCACCGACCTTAACGAGCACGAGAGCATAACCGTGATCCTCAAAGTTGAGCTCGAGCTTCTGGGTTTTAGGCTGAGCCTGATCCTCAAAGTCCATGTAGGCGAGGCCGCCCAAGCAAACGGCGGCCTGGTCCATCAGACCGCAGGGCTTGCCGTAATAGTTGTTCTCGGTGCGCTGGCTCATCTGGGCGAGCGCGACGGGCTCGATGGCGGGTGCGCCCCAGAGCGTCTCCATGGCGCGACCGTATGCCGCCTCGACAGCAGCGGAGCTCGAAAGACCGCCGCCCGAGGGGACGGAGCAGGTGAAGGCAAAGTCGAAGCCCTGGGGCTCAACGCCCAGAGCAGCGATTTCGTGGGCCATGCCGCGGACGAGGCTCGCGGACGTGCCCTTCTCGGACTCCTGAACGTCTAGCGTGTCGAGCGCGATCTCAAACGTGGGATAGCCCTCGTCGGCTACGCGAACCTTGTTGGAATCGGTTGCCACGGCGATGCCGTCGACGGCGACATCGAGCGAGCCGGCGATAACGTGGCCACCCTCGTGGTCAGTGTGGTTGCCGCTGATCTCGGAGCGGCCGGGCGCGTGCACGTAGAGCACCTGGCGGTCGCCGATGGGGCCAAACTCCTCCTCGAACAGCTTGGTGAGCGTGGCGAATGTCTTTTCGTCGGGGGTGGTCATGGGAGTCCTTTCCTTGGCGCGCCCGGGTGGGTTTTGCGTCGTTATGAGTACGTTAACAACTTAAAGCGGCATGAACCAAGTGTTCACGATACCGCACGTTACGGGCTATGTTAACGTACTCATAACACATCGCTTGTCACTTTTTGAGAATCTGGTAATCGGTAGAAATTCAGCCGTGAACGGTACTGCCGTATGGACTTATAAAGCAGAAGAGATGCAGATAGAAAAAGTAGAGTACGTTAACATGCGTCCGACGATAGCGGGCCTCGGCGCGGGATGTATTTCTGCCCGGGCCGGCATTCACGCTATTCAGATCTCGCAAGGGTGAAGGTGATCCTGTGGCAAGGCGCCCGTCCAACGATACCAGTTCGCGTCCGGTCTCCATGGCCGACGTCGCCCGCGCTGCCGGCGTTTCGCAGCAGACGGTTTCGCGCGTCGCCAACGGCTTGCCTAACGTTAACGAGCAGACGCGCCAGCGCGTGCAGGCCGCTATGCAAAAGCTCGGCTTTCGTCCGAGTTATGCCGGTCGCTCGCTGCGCGACGGCCGTTATCATTCGGTCGGCCTGTGCGTCAACGATGTCACCAAGTTTGGCAACCTCTCAATGATCGACGGCATCGCCAGCGCTGCTCGCGAGCATAATTGCGCCATCACGCTGGTCGAGATGTCCAAGAAGCTTGACCTTCCGCTGATCGCCACCAATGAC
>CABUGR010000059.1 GCA_902491135.1 uncultured Collinsella sp.
CGCGCTCGCTCGGCGGCGTCGCCGCGTTCTTTATCTCGGCGCTCGGCTACCTGGGCACGGCCTTTGTGGTGAGCCACATTGGCAACTATATCGATAAGAAGGTGAGGATCCTCCGATGAACAAGCATTCCTCCCCTGCACTTACCATGCGCGATGCGCTCTACGAGGCTCCCGGCCCCAAGATGCTCGCCAAGATTCGCATCGGCACCGCCATCTCGCTTATTGCCGTCGCCGCGCTCATCGTCCTCGTGTTGCAGCGCTTTTATGTGACCGGTCAGCTTTCGGTCCACTACTGGTATTTCTTTACGCATCTCACCACCTGGAAGTTCTTGCTTGCCGGCTTTGAGGGCACCGTTAAAGTCGCACTCACCGCTGGCGCAATCGCGCTGGTGCTGGGCTTAGCCCTTATGCTCGGCCGCACGAGCGATATTAAGCCGCTGCAGCTGGTCTGCCGCGTACTCACCGATTTCTTCCGCGGCGTGCCGAGCCTGCTGTTCATCTACTTCTTCTTTTTGGTGCTGCCCCAGTACAAGATCGCGCTGCCGTCGTTTTGGATGCTCACGCTTCCCGTCGCGCTCGCTGCGGCCGGCGTACTTGCCGAGATCTTCCGCGCCGGCGTCAACGCCGTGCCGCGCGGCCAGGTCGAAGCCGCCCAGGCGCTCGGTCTCTCCAAGGCTAAAATCACCTTTAAAATCGTATTGCCGCAGGCTATTCGATTTATCATTCCGTCGTTGATTTCGCAGCTTGTGGTCGTGGTCAAGGACACCACCGTCGCCTATGTGGTGAGCTACCCCGACCTCATGCAAAATGCCCGCGTGCTCATTACCAACTACGATGCACTCGTATCGGTCTACCTGGTAATCGCGGTCATCTACATCCTCATCAACGTCGCGATCAACAAGGCCGCCGTCTACGTTTCGCACAAGACCGGTGCAATCATCATCCGCTAACGCTTTACCATTTCGAGTCATAAGGAGCCGAGCACCATGGCACAGAGCACCTCTTCCACCGGCAATCAGCCGCTGATCGAGCTCAAACACGTCGATAAGCACTATGGCGACCTGCACGTTCTCAACGATATCAATCTGTCGGTCGACCGCGGCGAAGTCGTCGTGGTGATTGGCCCCTCGGGTTCGGGCAAGTCGACCATGTGCCGCACCATCAACCGCTTGGAAACCATCGACTCGGGCGAGATCCTCATCGAGGGCGAGCCCCTGCCGCAGGAAGGCAAGGATCTTGCCCGCATGCGCGCCGAACTGGGCATGGTGTTTCAGCAGTTCAACCTGTTCGCACATATGACCGTACTGCAGAACGTCATGCTGGGACCGGTCGACGTGCTGGGCGTCTCCAAGGACGAGGCCCGTGAGCGCGCCATGGACCTGCTGGGCCGCGTGGGCGTTGCCGAGCAGGCCGATAAGGTGCCCGCACAGCTCTCGGGTGGCCAGCAGCAGCGCGTGGCCATCGCCCGCTCGCTTGCCATGCAACCCAAAGCAATGCTTTTTGACGAGCCCACGAGCGCCCTTGACCCCGAGATGATCAACGAGGTGCTCGAGGTCATGGTGCGCTTGGCGCAGCAAGGTATGACGATGATCGTTATTACGCACGAGATGAACTTTGCCCGCCGCGTGGCCGATCGCGTCGTCTTTATGGCCGACGGCCAGATCGTGGAAACCGGCACGCCCGACGAGTTCTTCAGCCACCCCCAGACCAAGCGCGCCCAGGACTTCCTCAACTCCATCAAGGGCCACTAACCCAATTGCCACGCGGGCAAATTCATCGCCAGCGTTTGCCCCGCGCACCCCTGTGCCATGTCCACCCGGATTCGAAAGCAACACCTATGATCGGAACCCGTACTTCCTCGTCCTATACCCCGCACGTCGACGTCGCCCCCGCCGACCGTCCGCTCATCCTCGTCGCGCCGCGTTGGGAAGATGCAAAGCCGTTTTTAAGCGAGACGCTCTCCCCCAACGAGGAAATCGCACGTGTCTTTGTCGATGCCATCCTTGCCGCCGGCGGCCTGCCGCTGCAGATGTCCATCACCGAGGACATTGAGGTTATCCGTCATTACGTCGATATCGCCGACGGCATCGCCATTCCCGGCGGCCCCGATGTCAATCCCAAGCGCTGGGGCGATGATCGACCCTACGACCCCACCCTCTGCTGCGAGATCCGCGATAGCTTTGAGTTTAAGCTGGTCGGCGAAGTGCTTCGCGCCAAAAAGCCGCTCTTTACCACGTGCCGTGGCACACAGCTGCTCAACGTCGCTACCGGCGGCACCCTGTGCATGGACGTGCCAAGCCTGGGCGCTCGCGAGGGCCGCACGCAGTGGCGCCACACCCACGTACTCAACGACCCCGTGCATCCCGTCGAGGTCGTGCCGGGTTCGCTGTTGGAGCGCGCGGTTGGCGGGCACAGGCTGATCCAGACCAACTCCGCACACCACTGCTGCGTCGATCGTCTGGGTAAAAGCACGCGCTTGGTCGCCAAGGCAACCGACGGCGTTCCCGAGTGCATCGAGGTCGAAGGTCAGCCGTTCTGTCTAGGCGTGCAATGGCACCCCGAGTACACGTGGAAGACGCTCGAGACCGACTTTAACCTGTGGAAGTCGTTTGTCGAGGCAGCGGCCAAGGTTAAGCAGGCTCGCTAGCTCACGAACCGCATAACAGATAAGGGCGCCCCGCCGGCCACATGGTCCGGCGGGGCGCCCTTTTGCCTATACGCGGCAGGCACACAGCCCAAGGCTCACAACCTCTTACTCGCCCGCCTCGCGCAGAGCCGACATCGTAGCCGCATATTGCTGCTGCAGCGCATGCATTCCCTCGCGAGCGCCGTCAACGGTATCGGCGCCGCGCAGCGCCTCGGTCACCACGACCGCCGGCTCGTACAGATTATCGAATCCCAGGTTCTGGCTCACGCCCTTGAGCGTGTGCGCTGCCATAAACGCACCTTCGGCGTCTCCCGCCGCCATGGCGGCCTCCAGCTTGTCCATGCTCTCGTCATCCAAAAACTTGAGGGCAAAGCGGGCAAGCATTTCCTCGCCCATCAGCCGAGCGCATGCGTCATCATAATTGGCGCCGATCTTCTCATACGCCTCACGCATGGAAATCATGGATTAAAACTCCTTTGGTCAAACTAAATCGTGGGAAACGCGACGACGTCAGCGGGGCGCGCCAACGTCTCGGCGATACGGTCTTGCACCTCGAGCAGGCAGTCGAGCAACAGCGGGTTAAACTCACCGCACTTACCGTCCAAGATCATCTGGATCGCCTCCTTGTGCGGGATAGCGTCCTTGTACACGCGCACGCTCGTCAGAGCATCGTACACGTCGGCCACCGAAAGCACCTGTGCGGCGATGGGAATCTGGTTGCCCTTAAGGCCATCGGGATAACCCTTGCCATCCCAGCGCTCGTGATGCCAACGCGCAATCTGGTACGCATATTCCACAAGCGCATTGCCGACGTGATGGCGGCTCAGCTCAAGCAACATGTCGGCGCCCATCGTGGTATGCGTCTTCATAATCTCGAACTCCTCGGGCGTAAGGCGCCCGGGCTTGTTGAGGATCGCATCGTCAATCGCCATCTTGCCAATATCGTGCAGCGCCGAAGCCAGGGCAATCGTGGAGCGCTCCTCATTGTCGAGGGAGATCGTGTCGCTACGCTGGACCAGGCAGTCAAGCAGCAGCTCGGTCAGCTTCTCGATGTTCGTAACGTGCCTGCCGCTCTCGCCGTTGCGAAGCTCCATGACGCCGGCCATGATGTCGATGAGCATGCGACTGTTCTTGACGCGCTCGTTGTACTGCTGGGACAGCAGGCTCGTCAGGCGGCGCTGTTTGGCGTATAGGCGGATGGTGTTGCTTACACGGCGGCGCACGACACGGGAGTCAAACGGGCGGTTGATATAGTCCGAGGCGCCCAGCTCGTACGCGCGCAGAACCATATCATCGGAATCTTCGCTCGAAATCATGATGAAAGGCAGATTGTCGATACCCGATCGGCGAGACAGATCGGCCAACACCTCAAAGCCGCTTATGCCCGGCATGACAATATCCAGCAGCACGAGCGACAACTCATCGCCATAGCGGTCGACCATGTCGAGCGCCGTACGACCGTTGTCGGCCTCGAGGATGCAATACTCGTCCTTGAGCATCTCGTTGAGAATGGCTCGGTTCATCTCGGAGTCATCGACAATAAGCACCAAAGGCTTTTCGCTTTGGAAGGCTTCGATGGAATCGGCATCGGTCACGACCGTACCGGCTTTTGCCTTAGCGCGGCTCAATAACTGGACAGCGCGGCCAACGCCCTCATCGACCGTCTCGCCATGAATGCGAACGCCACCAACACATGCCGTCAAGCTCACGTACTCATGGCCCGGAACAATCGTGGCATGAACGGCATCGGACACCTGATGCAGGCGACGGGTGAAGTCATCGGAGGGAATATTGGGCATGACGACCACAAACTTGTCGCAGCCATAGCGTACGAGCTCGTCAGTCGAACGAATTCCGCTGCGTATGGCCGTCGCCACAGCACCGAGCGCAAGGTCGCCGGCATGACGGCCACACGTATCGTTGAAGACCCTAAAATCATCAAGGTCGATCACCGCAACGCCGGCATTCATGCGGGCGCTACGGAGCTTTTCCTCGTAATATCGGCGATTGCGCACACTCGTCAGCACGTCGGTGTAAACGAGGTCCTCTTCTGCAGCCTCTTGCTCATCGATCGGGCGCACCATCAGCAGGACGTGAGGCTCGCCCTCGACCTTCAGAGGGCGTAGGCGGGCGCGGTACTCAACACCATCGTTGAGCAGTTGCTCCGACACCTCATCGGAATCTGCCAAGGCCTCAAGACTCGACTGACGCAGACAAGGGCACCGATTGCCGGCGAGCAGGCAGTTAGGCTCGCTCTTAATCTGATCGGCCGACAGCAAACGTACCACGGGGTAGGTCTTCGCGACGCGGGCGACCTCGACGGCAGCCTCCTCGTCGGTTAGATTGGCCTCGTGATTATTGAGCATATGGGGCCCTTTCGATAGCTTCGCATAGTAGCGGTGGGTTCCAAATGTTACAAGGGTAACACCTTGCCGATGCAGGTAAGCACGTGAATGCCGTTACATTTTTATGACCTGGCAAACGGTGGTAATGGAGCCGCGGGCGCGTGGTTATTGGCGCATTCGTTAACAATGACGAAACGCTAACAGTCCCCCTCCCCGCAGGTCATCGAGCGTGCTAACGCTCCAAGACATCGCGAACGGCGTTTGCCGCCGTAACGGGGCGATCGCGCAAACCGTTATGCGCGCCCGGGATCGTCACAAGGGGGCAATCGAGATATTCGGCAGCCGCTCGCGTACCAGCCTCGCGGGGTGTACCGACCGAAAGCTCGCCCAAAAACACAGCCGACGCCGCCTTTGATTCGCGGGCGCGCTCCCAGTCGGGAGCATATGTCATATTTGTTCCGTATTCATTGGCCATAAAGCAACGACCATTGCGCAGGGCATGCTTGGCTTCCGCTTCGGTCGTCCCAGGAGCCTCGGGGTCCAAGTCGCCGAGAGCTCCCAAGAAAAGCCGAAGCGCCCTTGAAACCTTTCCAGCCGCAATCATATCGAGCAAAATCGGAGCTGCGCCCATGCCGACGCCTTCGGCCGACACAGCCGGCTCATGCAGAATCGCACGGGCGACGAGATGGGGTTCGGTGCGAAGAAGCTCCAGCGCCACCAACGTACCGGCGCTGTGCGCAAGCACATTTGTCGGAGCGCCAACGTGTTCGATCACGGCCTGCAGGTCGGCGGCCTGAGCGGCAAGATCATAGCTGCCGTCTGCCGCTTCGCTGCTGCCGCCACAGCCGCGGCGGTCATAGGCAATTACGCGGTAGTTGCGACTGAGCTCACATGCGATGCCGTCGAAAAATGTGCCGTCGACACAAGCGCCGTGCACGCACACCAAGGCAGGAGTATCAGGCGACACATCCGGGCCGGCATATTCGCGACAGGCAATCGTGGTGCCCGCATTCTCGACCGTAAAATCCATGTTGTGCCCCCATCATCAACGCCCATCCAGTTGCGCGTCAGTACGGCTGGATAGACCCGCATTGCTTTACGCCTTGTTAACAGATTAACTTTACCCGACCCGAGGCTTTTCATGACACGGCATAATGAGCGACGTGAAAAAACGAAACTTGTAAAGCAAGAGCCCGCACCCTGCTTTGGAGCCGATGCTATGCTTAGGCACAATTGTCTTGAGGAGCATATGCCTATGTCTACGTTTTTGAATGCCAGCCCCATCTTTGGGCCCGTTCGCAGCCGTCGCCTTGGTCTCTCGCTCGGCGTCAACATGATGCCGGCCAGCGGCAAAATCTGCACGTTCGACTGCATTTACTGCGAAAACGGCCTCAACGCCGAGCGCCCCTGCCATGAGCCGCACAACACAGCTGCCGTGGTACTCGACGCGCTCGAGGCAAAGCTGCGCGAGATGGCAGCCGAGGGCGAGCTCCCCGATGTGATCACCTTCGCAGGCAACGGCGAACCCACCATGCACCCCCAATTCGAGGAGATA
>CABUGR010000060.1 GCA_902491135.1 uncultured Collinsella sp.
ACGTCAGGCCTTCCGAGGGCCTCTACATCAATGCCCACGGCACATCGACCAAGCTCAACGATTCGTCCGAGACGGCGGGCATTAAGCGTGCGCTCGGCGAGGACGCGGCGCGCGCCGCGCACGTCTCGTCGACTAAGTCGATGACCGGCCACATGATCGGTGCCACGGGCGCCATCGAGGTCATGGCCTGCGCCATGGCGCTCGAGCAGGGCGTGGTGCCGCCGACCATTAACTACCACACGCCCGATCCCGCCTGCGATCTTGACTACACGCCCAATCGCGCGGTTCGCGCTGACCTTACCTGGGCGCTTTCGACCAACCTGGGCTTTGGCGGACACAACGCCGCCATCGCGCTGCGTAGATATACGAGGAGCTAGAGCATGGATTCCAAAAGACTTGCCGAGATAGCCGATGTTATGGAGGACCGCGGCCTCACGCGCGTACGCGTTGAGGAGCCCGATGGCACCGCGGTCGAGCTCGAGCGCGCGAGCGCCGCACAGCCGGTTGCCGTGCCCATGCCCATGCCGAGCGCTATGGCCGCTCCAGTTGCAGCTCCCACAGTCGCGCCTGCCGCACCGGAGCCCGCCGCGCAGACACCTGCCGCCGCACCGGAGCCCAAGGGCACCGAGGTGACCGCTCCCATGGTCGGCGTTTTCTATGCTGCCCCGGCGCCGGGCGACGAGCCGTTTGTGCACGTGGGCTCTAAGGTCAAGGCCGGCGAGACGCTCTGCATCATCGAGGCCATGAAGGTTCTCAACGAGGTAACGGCAGAGGCAGACGGCGAGGTGCTCGAGATCTGCGTGGCCGACGGCGACCTCGTGGAGTTTGGCAGCTGCCTCATGAGGATCGGATAGGTGATATCCATGAACAAAGAAGAGCTTAAGGAACTGTTGCCGCATCGCGAACCGATGCTTTTGCTCGACGAGGCCGAGCTGGTGGGCGACGAGGCCCACGGCAAGATCACGATTACGGGCGACGAGTACTTTTTGCAGGGGCATTTTCCGGGAAACCCGGTCGTCCCCGGCGTGATTCAGTGCGAGATGCTCGCCCAGAACTGCTGCGTGCTGCTGATGGGCGATGAGGAGGCACGCGGCGCGACGCCGTTCTATACGAGCCTCGATAAGGTGCGCTTTAAGCGTCCGGTGCGCCCGGGCGACACGGTTGATCTGGTGTGCACCATCACGCGTGCGCGCGGGCCGTTCCGCTTTGCGACGGGTACTGCAAGCGTCAACGGTGAGGTCTGTTGCCGCGCCGACATGTCTTTTGCACTCATGCACGAAAGTTAAGGAAGGCTTCATGTTCGACAAAGTGCTCATCGCCAACCGCGGAGAAGTCGCGGTGCGTGTTATCCGTGCGTGCCGCGATATGGGCATCAAGACCGTCGCCGTCTATTCCACGGCCGATGCGGACGCGCTGCACGTGCAGCTTGCCGACGAGGCATATTGCATCGGCGGTCCGCGTCTTGCCGAGAGCTACCTCAACGACGATGCCGTGCTCACCTGTGCCGTAAAGTCGGGAGCTAAGGCAATTCATCCCGGCTATGGCTTTTTCTCCGAGAAGGCGAGCTTCGTACGCGACTGCGACAAGTATGGCCTGGCGTTTGTCGGTCCTTCGGCCGAGGTGATCGACAGCATGGGCGACAAGGACGCCGCGCGTCGAACGGCTGCCGCGGCGGGCGTGCCCATCGTGCCGGGCTGCGATTTGCTCAAAAGCCCCGAGGAGGCAACGGCCGAGGCCGAGCGCATTGGCTGCCCCGTGCTCATTAAGGCGCGTGCAGGTGGCGGCGGTCGCGGCATTCGCAAGGTCGAGCGCGTGGAAGATGCGGCAAAGGCGTTCATCGAGGCGCGTGCCGAGGGCGAGGCCGTTTTTGGCGACGGCGAGTGCTACATGGAGAAGTTCGTCGCGCCGGCGCATCACGTTGAGGTACAGATTATGGCCGATAAGCAGGGCCATGTGTTTTCGCTCGGCGAGCGCGAGTGCTCGGTGCAGCGGCGCAACCAAAAGCTAATCGAGGAGAGCCCCGCGCCGTGCCTCGACGGACACGACGACATTCGTGCTCGCATGCACAAGGCAGCGCGTGACCTGGCTCGTGCCGTCGGCTACGAAGGAGCCGGTACCATCGAGTTCCTGTATTCGGACGACGGCAATTTCTACTTTATGGAAATGAACACGCGCTTGCAGGTGGAGCATCCGGTTACGGAGTTTGTGACCGATACCGACTTGGTCAAGTGGCAGCTGCGCGTGGCAGCCGGCCAGCCTCTGCCCTTTGAGCAGGAGGACATGCCGGTCCGCAACCACGCCATGGAGTGCCGCATCAATGCCGAAACGCCGGACTTTCTGCCGTCATGCGGAACGGTAACCGCGTTGCGTGTGCCGGGTGGTCCGCGCGTGCGCTGGGATTCCGCCATGTTTACCGGTGCGAAAGTTCCGCCGTACTACGACTCCATGCTTGGCAAGCTCATCGTGTGTGCGCCCACGCGTGACGGCGCCATTCGCAAGATGCGCTCGGCCCTGGGCGAGCTCGTGATTGAGGGCGTGAGCGAAAACAGCGAGCTTCAGCTCGACGTGCTGGCAAACGATGAGTTCTTGTCGGGCATGTATCACACCGATCTGATGGGGCATCTCTATGCTGATGAATAGAAAAGCGAAGACGGTCAATGTCCTTGAGGGGCCGATAACCGAGTCGTGCGCCGAGTTTCCCGCGCGCCACGTGTTTATCAAGTGCCCGGAGTGCCGCCGTGTGATCGATGAGGCACGTCTACACGACAACCTCGAGGTCTGCCCTCGTTGCGGCAAACACTTTCGCGTGAGCGGTCGCGCGCGCATGCGCATGACGGTAGACGAGGGCACGTTTGAGGAATGGGATGCCAATCTGGCGTCGGAGGACTTCCTTTCGTTTCCCGGCTATGCCGATAAGCTCAAGGGCGTGAGCGAACGTTCGGGCGAGCGCGATGCCGTTGTGTGCGGCAAGGGCAAAATCTGCGGTTGCGATACGGCACTCTTCTTTATGGACGCCAACTTTATGATGGGCTCGATGGGCTCCGTGGTGGGCGAGAAGATCTGTCGCGCATTTGAGCGTGCGACCGAGCTGGGATTGCCAGTTGTCGGCTTTACCGTTTCGGGCGGTGCACGCATGCAAGAGGGCGTGACATCGCTTATGCAGATGGCCAAGATTTCCGCGGCGGTTAGGCGCCACAGCGAGGCGGGCGGCCTGTATATCACGGTACTCACCGACCCCACGACCGGAGGCGTAACCGCGAGCTTTGCCATGGAGGGCGACATTATCCTGGCCGAGCCCGATGCCCTGACGGCATTTGCCGGCCCGCGCGTGATCGAGCAGAACATGCACAAGCGCCTGCCCAAGGGATTCCAGCGTTCCGAGTTTTTGCTGGAGCACGGCTTTTGCGATGCCGTTGTTCCGCGTGGCGAGATTGCGCTCACGGTAGGCGAGCTGCTGGCGTTGCACGAAGGGCACGCGCCCGGCCTGGGGGCACCGCATGAGATCGTGCATACGGGTCGTCGCGGCAAAAAGCTGGGACACTTGTTTAAGCGCTCGCCGGCACCAAAAACCGCGCTCGAGATTGTCAAGCAGACCCGCTCGGCAGATCGCGCCACGGCGGGTGAGATGATCTCACTGGGCCTGGATGGATTTGTGGAGCTGCACGGCGACCGTTACTTTGGCGACGACGCCGCTGTGGTGGCTGGTATTGGCTGGAAAAACGGACGCCCCGTAACGGTCATCGCCATCGAGCGCGGCACCACGACCAAAGAGCGTATGCGCCGCAACTTTGGTATGGCACATCCCGAGGGCTATCGCAAAGCGCGTCGTCTGATGCGCCAGGCCGAAAAGTTTGGTCGACCGGTTCTGTGCCTGGTCGATACTTCGGGCGCGTTTTGCGGCATCGGTGCCGAGGAGCGCGGCCAGGGCGAGGCGATTGCCCAGAATCTCATGGAGATGAGCGGCCTTAAGACGCCGATTGTCTCGGTGGTGACAGGCGAGGGCGGCTCTGGTGGCGCGCTGGCGCTATCCGTGGCCGACCGCATCCTGATGCTCTCGAGCTCGGCCTATTCGGTCGTGAGCCCTGAGGCCTGTGCGTCGATCCTGTGGAAGGATACCGAGCGCGCGAATGAGGCCGCCGAGGCGCTTAAGCTCACGGCCCCCGATCTGCTGGCGCTCGGCATCATCGACGGCATTGTTGACGATAAGGGCCTGTCGCATGAGGAGATCGCCGGTGCCGTCATGTCCTCGGCATTTGATGCCTTCGATACGCTTGGGCAGCTCGACGACGCGACCCTCACAAACCTCCGCTACGAAAAGTACCGCGCAATCGGTCGATACCGCACGATGTGACAAAGGGACAGCCCGCATGTCATATTGGGAAAGGCGTTCCATGTCACAAGTTTCTAACACCTCGTTTACAACGACGGTTTCATCAAACGCCATGGCCGTGGTGGACTATCTGTCCAAAAGCATGATGTCGGCGCTGCCGTTTATTGTCTGTGCGGCGCTGTTTCGTACCGTCGCCGTCATTATGGGCGAAGGCATGCTGGGCCTGTGGTCTGCCGATTCCGAAATCTATCGCCTGTTCTACAGTTGGCTCTATAACGCCGGCTACTACTTTTTGCCCATTTATCTTGGTTGGGCGGCCGCCCGCCAGCTCGGTTGCTCGGAGCAGCTGGGCATGATGCTGGGCGGCGTATTGATTGCGCCCGATCTGCTTAAGCTCGTCGATGCCGCATCGACGACGGGGGCATCGATGGCTTCCGTGTATGGTTTACTTCCCGCGCCGGTCAACGATTACACGACGACTGTTATTCCGGTTCTCATCTCGGTGCCCGTGCTATGGCGAGTGGAGTGTTTCTTTCAGCGCGTTATCCCTAAGGCCGTGGCGTTTTCGTTCGTTCCGTTTGCGACCATGCTTGTCATGGTTCCGGTTTCGCTGTGTATCACGGCACCGGCGGGCAGCTATCTGGGCATGCTGTTGGGCCAGCTTATGTTTATGCTTGGCAATTCCGGTGGCATCGTGTCGCTGCTCACGCTCATGGGGCTTGCCGCGGGCTGGGAGTTCCTTAAGATCGCGGGCGTCAGCAACGTTGTCCTATCGCTCGCCTATGCACAGTTTATGAGTGTGGGAACGGATTCGTGCATCCTCATCGCCGCGACGATGGCAACGTTCGCCGTTTGGGGCATGCCCTTTGGCGCGTCGCTTCGCGTTGCGGATAAGGACGAGAAGGCGCTCATGCTGGGCTACTCAATCTCGGGTGTTCTTGGCGGCGTAAGCGAGCCGGCGCTGTACGGTTGCGGCTTTAAATATGGCAGGTGCCTGACGTGCATGGCCATTGGCGGCGCCGTCGGAGGCCTTGTTGCGGCCGTGGGCCACGTTACGGCCTATACCATTGGCATGACGAATGTCCTCATGGTCATTGGCTTTGCCACGGGCGGCATCCCGAACCTGCTGTGGTGCTGCGTTGCCGGCGGCACGGCATTTGCGGTGTCTGCGGCGCTGAGCTACTGCTTTGGCGTGGTGCCGGCGAAGGGGCAGGCGACGGGGGTCGGAGCCGATTCGTCCGAAACCTCGGAGAGCGTGGCCGAGGCAAGCGCATAAATCGATCGACAAGGGGACAGTCCCGCATATCACATTCCAAGGCCGTGGTCCGTGTGGGCTGCGGCCTTTTTGTATCTGGGGGACAAAGTGGCTACACTACAATCCGGTCAAGCAATAGATATATAAGTAGTACTGTGGGGGCGGATGCAGATGGTCGAGTGGATAGTTAAGCGCGCACAGGGCGATCGTGCGCGTGTGGGCACGTTAGCGGGCATGGTGTGTATTGTCGCCAATGTGGTACTTTGTGCTGCGAAGGGTGCCATCGGTGTGATTTCGGGTTCGGTTTCGATCGTGGCAGATGCCATGAACAACCTGTCCGATGCCAGCTCGAATATCGTGAGCGTGCTGGGCTTTAAGCTGGCGAGCAAGCCCGCCGACCCCGAGCATCCATACGGCCATGGTCGCTACGAGTACCTCTCGGGTCTTGTCGTGGCGGCGCTCGTGCTTCTCATTGGCCTTGAACTGGTGAAGTCCTCGTTTGAGCGTATCATCCACCCCGAACCTGTCGAGTTCTCGCTTGCCCTGGTGGCAGTCCTGGCGCTTTCGATGGTTGTTAAGCTGTGGATGGCGGCCCTCAACCAAAAGCTCGGCGATCGCATTGAGTCCGAGACGCTGCATGCGACCGCGCAGGATTCCAAGAACGATGTTCTTGCCACAGGCGCCGTGCTGGCGTGCGCAATTGTTTCGCAGGTGACGCACGTCAATCTTGACGCATGGGTCGGCTTTGCCGTTGGCGCTTATATTGGCTGGAGCGGTTTTGAACTCATCCAGGATACGGTGAGCCCGCTTTTGGGCCAGACGCCCGATCCTAAGCTGGTCAAGCACATTCGAGACAAGATCATGAGCTATCCCGGTGTTTTGGGCGTTCACGATCTGATGGTTCACGACTACGGCCCGGGCAGGAAGTTCGCAA
>CABUGR010000061.1 GCA_902491135.1 uncultured Collinsella sp.
ACGGAGGCCACATTAAGTGGCCTCCTGTTCGTGCGGAACTCGCGATAAACCTAAGCCGGTGTCCCCGCTCTCCCGGGGCCTGCGGCTACTTGGTTGTCGCATGCGGCTCGCTTTTCGGAACTGGGCTGATATTTTCTAGATGAAAGGCGCTCTTGGTCCTAATGGGCTTGGGGCGCCTTCGCGTTTCCTCAGCTCCGCACCCTTGCGGGTTCGAATTCCTCCGCTTGCCCACAAGAAAGCGCTCCAGGTTCATAAGGGCCTGGAGCGCTGTGTTCTTAAGGGCTGGGACGGAGGGATTCGAACCCCCAACAGCCGGCACCAAAAACCGGAGTTCTACCGTTGAACTACGTCCCAATGTGTGGCGTTGCCCAAAAGCAACTCGTTTAGTTTACCTAATCTGCGAGGGCATCGCAAACGCCATCGAGCAGGCGTACGGCGAGTGTCTGCGCGTCGCTGGCCGTGAAGGTGCCGTTGTAGCGCGTCATGCCCGTGAGCTCAATGCGAATGCGTGCCGGCTTCTGCTGTGCGGCGACATTGGCAGTGCGGATGCGCTGGGCCAGGTTGTGACACTCGGCGAGGGCAATCGTGGCGCGCGGTGCGGCGTCGGCGGGCAGCTCGTCGCTTGCGATTTCGAGCACCAGGTCAACGTCGGTTGGGACCTCGGAGTCGCAGAGCATCATGCCGCTGTTGTCGGTCGTTGCCGTGGCGATATTCCACATGCGCGACGCAACACTGCGCGCGATGGGGTCCTCGCCGATAACGGCAATCTGAAAGCGCTCGAGCACGTTGGCGGCGCGAGCAAAACCGATGCGGGACTCGGCTTCGGTGACCGAGGGCTTGCCCTCCCACACATGGTGCAGGCGGTTGATGTAGGCGTAGGTGTCCTGGAAGGCCATGCCGTCGGCAAACAGGCCGACATTTTCCTGGAACTGCTGCAGGGCGGCCTCGGTATGCGGGCCAAAGTAGCCGTCGTCTTCGCCACAGGCAAAGCCCAAAACGTTGAGAGCGCGCTGCAGGGCCTGCACATCGGCGCCATGGAAATTGGGCATGCGCAGATAGAGGGTGCGGTCGCCCAGCTTATACGAAGCGTCTACAAGGGCGCTCCAACAGGGGATATCGACGGCATGACCGGCAGCAAGGCCGCTGTCGAGCCTGAAGGTGCTGACGGCCTGCTCAGTGGTGGCTCCAAAGTACTTGTCGGTGACTTCGGCGGCATCAATCGTGTAGCCGAGCTGCAGGAGACGAGACTGCACGTCCTCGACGGCTGCTCCTTGCATGCCCGTTGTAATAGGTTCCATGAACGAACCCCTTTCGGCGTACCATTCGTACTATTTGAGCGTCTGTCGGATAGACAACGCAAAGGGATGCATAAACATGCACTCAACAGTGTAGCAAGTTGTGCCTAAATACGCTGCTGACAGGTTTTATAACCCCCGTTAGTTAAGGCGCTCCACAAAGAAATCTGCCATGGAGAGGAACAGCTCGCGTGCGTGCGGATCAAGCTCAACGTTCTCGATGGCCGCTTTGGCCTTAGCGGTCAGGTCGAGCGCGTAAGTGTGGGCGTAATCGATAGAGCCGGTCTCCTGGAAGATCTCCACGGCGCGTGCGAGCTGCGCGGGATCATCGGTGCCTGAGGAAAGAATCGCCTCGACCTCGTCGTGGTGGCGCTCATCAGAGAGGGCGTGTACGGCGACAAGCGTGCGCTTGCCCTCGGTGATGTCGGTGCGGAAGTCCTTGTTGGCGGCTTCCTTAGTGCCGACAAGGTTGAGCAGGTCGTCCTGAATCTGAAAGGCGAGGCCTGTGTGTAGGCCAAAGGCGCGCAGCGCTTCGATTTGCTCATCGCTGCCGCCGCCGATAATGGCTCCGGTGGCAAGCGGCGTGGCTCCGCTGTAAAACGCGGTCTTGTGCGTCGCCATGTCCAGGTAGTCATCAACCGAGATATCAAAGCGCCCGTCACGGACCCAACCCAGGTCGAGTGCTTGACCCTCAATGGTGCGGACGATCATCTCGGTAAGCTCGTGGAGCACGCGCAGCTTCACGTCGGACTCCAGCGTAGGGTCGTCGAGAACCGTCTTGGTGACCATGGTGAGCGCCAGGTCGCCACAATTGATGGCAAGGCCCGTGCCCTCGGTAAGGTGCATACAGGGCTTGCCTCGACGAAGCTGTCCGTTGTCGGCGATGTCGTCGTGGATCAGCGCGCCCGACTGGAAATGCTCGATAGCTGCCGCGGCGCTGCGGGCGCTCTCAAAGCTGCCGCCCACTGCGGTTGCGGCGAGCATGCAGATAAGCGGGCGGTGGCGCTTGCCGGCGTTGGCCGTAAAAGCCGAGAGCGGCGCATACAGGTAGCGCTCGATATCGGCAGAGGTCGCCTGTCCGTCAAAGAACGTGGCCAGATAGTCGTTAATCTGGTCAAAGTGCTGGGCTAAAAAGCTGGTAAACGGACTGGACACGGGTTCTCGCATTCTTTCTGAGGTTGCGTTGATGCAATATGCAGACAACATATTGCCACATTAGGGCGTTTGGCGCGGCAGTTTTGGCGATTTGGGACAACGGGCGTGCGTTTGATGGAGCGCGCCTAAATCAGCCTAAAATGCTCGAGCGCCGCAACGACACCGTCGTGATCGACGGTGTCGGTCACGTAATCGGCCTTATCCTTGAGATAGTCCGGTGCGTTGCCCATCGCAATGCCGACATCGACGGCGTTCATCAGCGAGACGTCATTGCTGGCGTCGCCAATGCCGTATACGGTTCCGTGGTGGGGATCGAGGGCGTCGAGTACAGACTGGATGCCCCCGCGCTTCGTGCATTCGCGGGGCGAGATTTCGGTTACCTCGAGTTCGAGCTCGTTAAAGCACAGCAGCGGCTCAAGTGCCTTATCTTGAGCGATGTGGTTGGCGAGCGATGTAGACATCAAGATCTTGTAGACACTGTAATGTTGCAGCTGCGTGACTGCGTCGCCCAGGGTGCGCGCGTATCCGGGGGCATCGGGGGCATCGGCACTCATGCGCACGACGCCGTTGAGGCCCTCAAAGCGGATGACCTCGCCCGATTGCTCAAGATAGGGGGCAAGATGCTGCAGCATGCTGGGCGTCATCGACAGATCGCGAATTGCGTGTCCGTTGATCTCGGCGTAACCGCCCGCAAGACAGACGATGCCGGTCCAAGGCAGCTCAAGAAGTTTGGGGTGGATGCAGCTGAGGGTACGTCCCGTGCAGATAAAGGCCATGTTGCCGTTGGCGACAAACTCGCGGATTGCCTGCGAAACCGCCTCGTTGGGATAGGGGGAGAGGTCCCGCTCGTCTTCGGGAAGGTCTTGGGCGAGCCTGGGGTCTTGCCAGGCGAGCGTTCCGTCGATATCGAAGAAGCAAATATCGCCGCGCTTATGGGCTGCGCTGGCGGCAGGGGAGGCCGAGGTGGTGGGCACAAATTCCGGCTCGAGGCCCATGATCTGGTCAAAATGCTCTTTAACGCGGGGAACGGAGATGCCGATGACCACCTGGGCGGTCTTGCCCGTAATGATGAGGCCCTTGGCGCCCACCGCGACAAACGACGCGTTATCTGCAACGATGGAAGGGTCTGCGACCTCGACGCGCAGGCGCGTGGCGCAGTTGGTTGCGCCCACGATATTGCCAACGCCACCTAAAAGCTGAATTACCCGCTCAGCGAGGACGTGATCTTGATCGGATCGACTATCGACCTCGTCATTGGGGGATTGCTCTTTGGCAAAGTCGCTTCCCGTTAAACAATCGATTGCCGCGCGATTGGCAACATGATCCTCGCGGCCCGGTGTCTTAAGGTCATAGACCAAGATGAGTGCTCGAAAACTAACAAAAAAGATGAGGCTAAAGGCAAGGCCGATACCGAGCGCCAAAAGATAGGCACCGGCATGCGTGCGCATGAGCGGAATAAAGTTGAAGGCTGCCATCTCCATGAGGCCGCCCGAGAAGATGCCGACGATGCCAAAGAGATTCATGGTTGTGGCAAGGCAAGACGATAAGACGGCGTAGAGCAAAAAGAGCCCGGGGTGGGTGAACATAAAGAGAAACTCGAGTGGCTCGGTAACGCCGCAAACCACCGAGGCGATGATGGCGGGAGCAAGGATGACCCTGAGGCCGGCGCGGCGCTCGGGTTTTGCGGTGGAGTAGAATGCAGCTGCGATGGCAGGAAGGCCAAAGAGCTTGACCCAGCCGGTGGCGGTAAAACCGGCCCACGGCGCAAGTTCATTAAGGGGGCGCGTGCTATGGGAGAGGATGGGGAGCAAACTGCTCCACGTGGCGTAGATGCCGTCGTTAATGACCAGGTTGTCGTAGTAGATCGGCATGTAGAGCAGGTGGTGCAGGCCAAAGGGCTCGAGTGCTCGTTCTAAAAAGACAAAGATGCCCACGCCAAAGGGACCGACGCCTGCAAGCGCGTGACGCAGCGTATCGGTTACATCGTATACGTAGGGCACGATGGCGGCCGAGATAGCAGCAAGGGCAAACACGGCAAAAAAGCTGATGAGGTAGACCAGCGAGGAGCCCGAGAAGGTGCCGAGCCAATCGGGAACCTTGGCATCGTAGAAGCGGTCATGGATGGCAACGACGGTTGCCGATACCGCCAGCGGGCCGATAATGCCGGTGTCGAGCGTCTTGATGCCGTCGATGACGGTGATACCGCTGGCGGAGGTCAAAGATGACGGGTACTCAAGTCCAAGGTTGTCTCCGCTCAGCTTAATGATCTCGCTCAAAAAGAAGCAGTAGGCAAAATAGGCGACGAGAGCCTCGAGACAGCAACGAGCCGGTTGTTTTTGGGCAAGACCGATGGGCAGCGCTACGGCAAAAAGGAGCGGGAGGCGTTTAAAGACCGTCCACGAGCCGCGCTGGATGATGGTCCAAAAAACGTACCAAGGGGTTCCGTATACGGCGAGATCGCCGACGATGTCCGCAGTCGTTGCGAGAGCGGAGACGCCGACCATGAGGCCTGATATAGAAAACAGCATGGCGGGCGCGAACATTGCCCCGCCAAAGCGTTGGATTTTTTGCAGCATGTTCTGCCTTCCGAATATCGAGGCGCGTTGCGCGTGGGGAAACGTTTAAACAATGGATTCATTGTAGAGGACCAGACGATTGTCGTACCGGCAGTTTTGAGCGAAACCGATTTGGGCATGACAGAAACCGTCAACGGTTAAATCCTGTCGCTTTACCGATATTCGGTTTAAACAACTTTAAGAAATGCTATCGTGCCTAGCCGGAAATGAATAATGTAGAGGTGAAACAATGCCAAAAGCGATATACGAAGGAATCTACCGAGAAATACGCTCGCGAATCATTAATGGGACCTATGCGTTTCAGGAGATGCTGCCAACCGAAGCCGAGCTGACCGTGGAATTTGGCTGCACGCGCAATACCGTCCGCCGCGCTTTGAGCATGCTGGCCGACGGGATGTTTGTGCAGCCCATACACGGCAAGGGCGTGCGCGTTATTTGGCTTAAGGGCGAAACCGACATGTTGGGCGCACTCGAAGAGGTTGAGTCGTTTGGCGAGTTTGCAAAGCGCAACAATGCCGTTGCATCGACGGACGTTAAGTCTTTCGAACATCTGGTTTGCACCGAGCAACTCTCTCGTCACCTGGGCTTTAAGGTGGGCGAGGAGTTGATTCGCGTAGTGCGTGTCCGAAGCCTCAACGGCAACGCGCGCCAAGTGGACCATGGCTATTTTTTGGCGTCGATCGCCAAAGGCCTGACCCCCGAGATCGCGGCAGATTCTATTTACGGCTATCTGGAGCACAAGCGCGGCGTCAAAGTGATGGCGAGTCGCCGTACGGTGAGCGTCGAGCTTGCCAACGATGAGGACTGCAGCTATCTTGACCTTGGCAAATACAACTGCGTTGCCGTCATGGAGAGTCAGTCGTACACCTCGGATGGCATCTTGTTTGAGGTGACGCACACTCGCACACACCCCGAGATCTTCCATTACCGCGTCAATTCCAAGCGATAGCCGGCTAGCTCGCAGCCTGACGAGACTCATGCCCTCAAAGAGAAAACGCCCGGTCAAACCGACGATGCATCGGCTTGACCGGGCGTTTTCTCTGCATTCGATAACAAATAATTGTTTATACAAAACTTGTCAAGTATCAAGTTGAAATTACCGTTCACCGAAGTTTTTCTACCGCTCTAGTAATACTTGTTCAAACAACTAGCCAAATAGCGTATCGTACAAATCAGCAAAAGGGGCAAAGTCCCCGAGCCAATCTCCGAAGGCGGCGGCAAAGGGTGCCGCCACGGTGTGAAAGGGTGGATTGTAATGAAGAACGAAATGAGCAGAAGGCAGTTCCTGGGCTTCGCTGGTTCCGCGGCTGCGGTTCTTGGTCTGGGTCTCGTGGGCTGCGGCGGTTCTGCCGGCTCCGGCTCCTCTGCTTCTGGTGACGCTGCCGAGGTCTACTTCCTCCAATTCAAGCCTGAGGTCGACAAGGAGTGGAAGGAGATCGCCAAGGCCTATAAGAAGGAG
>CABUGR010000062.1 GCA_902491135.1 uncultured Collinsella sp.
CACGTAAGGAGGCTCGATCGAGATGGAACTGCATGAGTATATGGAATCTCGCGGGATAACACGCGACTCCATTACCGCCGAGCAGGAGAGGACTCGCGATCGTATCGAAGCCTATAAGCTTGCTCAGATTCGCAGGTTAAAAGATCTAACACAGGCGTCGGTCGCCCAGTCGATGGGCGTTTCTCAAAAACGTGTATCCGAGCTCGAGCGTGGGGAGTTGGGTTCGATGAGGCTCGACACGCTGAGCAGGTACGCAGAGAGCCTCGGCGGAAAACTGGTTGCAAGCATCGAGTTTCCCGATCGTACCGTTACGCTTGCGCGCTAAAAATCTTCAATTAACCCCCTCACTTTCACCGACTACTAGAGCCGCTCACCAAACCAACATGCGCTCTGGGCAAATAGGTTGAATGTTTCGTGCGAGAATGCCCCTCAGTAAACAAACTTTCACCAGAGCGTAAGGGGCTGGCATACACATGCAGACGGTCTATCGGGTATACGAGGGAACGCGCGAGCCGCATCGGCTCGCCGTCGAGCGCACGGCCGAGGTGCTCGGCTGCGGCGGCCTGGCCTTGATCCCGACCGAGACCGTCTACGGTGTCGCCGTGGCAGTCAACGCCTTCTCGGACGCCGTACCCCAAGATACAAGCGAATTCCCATCGTGGCCGCGCGATCCGCAGACTGTCGTCAATGGCGCCGCGGTCCCTGCGCTCGGTACCGGCTACCGCCGCATCTTTACCCTCAAGCAGCGCAAGCTCACCCAAACGGTCGCCTGGCTGGTTGATAATGCCGAAGCACTCGACCGCTATGGCGTGGATATCCCGGAAGAGGCTCGCGTACTCGCGCGACGATGCTGGCCGGGAGCCCTGACTATCGTGGTCAAGGCGGCCCCCTGCGTGCCGACCTTTATGCGCGCCGCCGACGACACGGTGGCACTTCGCGCTTCGGCCTCGCCCGTGGTGCAAGCGCTCATCCGCGCCTGCGGCAGCCCTCTTGCCTGCACCAGCGCCAACACGCATGGCGCGCCCGCGCCGGCAAGTTTTGTCACGGTGGAGGAGCGCATCCTGGAGGGGGTCGATGTTGCCGTCGACGCCGGCGAGACCCCGTGTCGCGACGCCTCGACCATCGTGTCGTTCCAGCACGGCGGGCTCCAGATCCTGCGCCAAGGCGCACTTCCCGCATCAGAGATCGAACGGGTCCTGTCCGACCCGATGCAATAGAAAGGTGTAAGCGATGTCGTTGAATCTGGGCAGCCTGGGCATGGAAGATGCCTCGTTTAACTTTGGCGGTTCCTACATCATGGCGCTCGACTGCGGCACCACCTCGGTACTTGCGACCATCGTCGACGAGGCACGTCGTAGCGTCAAAACCAGCTTCCCGCGTCCCGGTTGGATAGAGCAAGACCCCATGGAGGTGCTTGCCAGCCAGATCGGCGTGATGATGGAGGTCCAGTTTAAGAGCGGCATCCATTCTGACCGCATCGCCGCCATCGGTATCTCCAACCAGCGCGAGACCACGGTGGTGTGGGACCGCATAAGCGGCCAACCCATCTATAACGCCATCGTGTGGCAATGCCGTCGCACCGCACCTCTGATCGACGAGCTGGTCGAGCGGGGCGCAGAAGAGCTGGTGCGCTCCCGCACGGGACTCACGCTCGATCCGTATTTCTCGGCTTCCAAGGTGCAGTGGATCCTCGACAACGTCGACGGTGCGCGTGAGAGCGCGGCGGCGGGCGACCTCATGTTCGGCACCATCGATACCTGGCTCATCTACAACCTCACCGGCAGTCAGGTCTTTGCCACCGACTACACCAATGCCAGCCGCACGGCGCTCTTTAATATCCATACGCTCGATTGGGACGACGACCTGCTGGCGCTCTTTGACGTTCCACGTTCCATGATGCCCGAGGTTCGTTGGAGCTCGGGCGACTACGGCCGCGTCGCGAGCGACATCATGACCAACATGCCGCCCATCATGGGCGTGGCGGGCGATCAGCAGGCGTCGCTGTTCGGCCACTGCTGCTTCCATCCCGGCCAGACCAAAAACACCTATGGCACGGGTTGCTTTATGCTCATGAACACCGGCGACGAGGTCGTCGAATCCAAGAACGGTCTGGTCTCCACGATCGGTATCGCCGCGGACGGCAAGATCAGCTATGCGCTCGAGGGTTCTATCTTTGCCGCCGGCTCAACCATGAACTGGCTGCGCAACAACATGGGCATCATCTCGAGTGTGAGCGAGTCCGCGCAACTCGCCGCTTCGATCAACGACAACGAGGGCTGCTACTTCGTCCCCGCCTTCGCTGGCCTGGGCGCTCCCTGGTGGGACCCGCGTGCCCGCGGTATCGTGTGCGGCCTGACCGGTGCCTCGAGTCGCGCGACCATTGTGCGTGCGGCCTGCGAGTCCATGGCCTACCAGAGTTATGACGTGCTGCGCGCCATGGAGCAGGACGTGGGACTTTCGATTGAGCGCCTGTCCGTCGATGGCGGCGCCTCACGCAACGAGTTCATCATGCAATTCCAGGCCGACCTGCTGGATATCCCCGTGCTGCAATGCGAGACGGTGGAGACCACGGCAATCGGTGCCGCGTACTTGGCGGGTCTTGCCGTCGGCTATTGGGAAGACCTTGAAGAGCTGGAGCAAAATGCCCAGATCGTTAGGACCTTCCTTCCCCATATGTCCGCCGAGCGTCGCGAGCAAAACCTTGCGGGCTGGCGTGATGCAGTCAAGCGCTCGCTCAGTACCGCACAGTAGGGCTGCGATGGGCTGCTCGATACAACAAACCGCTAAACTTATGCACGGCGCGCGGCAACAACATCGCCATGCGCCTTGTCAGCAAGGCCATCTTCCGGCCGCAACGAAAGGGGCAATCAACCCATGACCGTCACCTATGATACGTCCCGTGTGACCCTTGTCGATCACCCGCTCGTCCAGCATAAGCTGTCGATTCTGCGCGACAAAAACACCGGCACCAACCAGTTCCGCCAGCTCGTGCGCGAACTCGCACTTTTTGACGGCTACGAGGCCATGCGCGACCTGCCCATGGAAGACGTCGAAGTCGAGACCCCCATCACCACCGCAACGTTTAAGCAGCTCGCCGGCAAAAAGCTCGCCATCGTTCCCATTCTGCGTGCAGGCCTTGGCATGGTCGATGGCATCCTCGACTTGGTACCCTCCGCTCGCGTGGGCCACATCGGTATGGAGCGCGACGAGGTTACCCACGAGCCGCACGAGTATTACTGCAAGATGCCCAAGGATATCGACCAGCGCATCTGCCTGGTCGTCGACCCCATGCTCGCCACGGGCGGTTCGGCCGAGATGGCCATCAGCTACCTGCGCGAGCGCGGTGTCAAGGACATCCGCATGCTGTGCATCGTCGCGGCCCCCGAGGGCCTCAAGTCGCTGACTGAGAAGGATCCTGATGTGCATATCTATACCTGCGCCATCGACGACCATCTCAACGAGGCGGCCTACATCGTTCCCGGCCTGGGCGACGCCGGTGACCGCATCTACGGCACGCTCTAGTCGCTGGGCTAAGACGGCCGCGGCTGCAAATACGAAGAAACGGTGCGCGCGGATGAACAAAAGGCGACCGCGCGCACTCCTGTTAACGGACGTTTTGCCCTGCAGGGTTCGAGAAAAACGTATTACCGTACCTGCGGCATAAAGAAGGTCTTAAGAAAACGAACAGGTGCGTATTAACCGATGCTTTTTCGGTTGTACTTTAGCGATTGGCTCGTACAATAGTCACCAATGTTTGGCGGGAACTGTTCTGTGAAGCGTTAAAAAGGAAAGTGAGGACGCCAGTGTTTCAGATAGCCGATCTGCTCGCTATCGTTGCAGGCGCCATCGCGGGCGCAATTGCCTTCCTTCCCTTTGTCTTTACGCTCAAGCCGGTTCTTGACGATAAACAGAATGCGGACATGCTCAAGGGTATGGTGAGTCTGGCGGTCTCGGCAATCGCCCTGCTCGTCTTTACCTTGGTTGTGTTTGTGTTGTTCGGAGAGGCATTTCGCATGTTCCTCCTGGGCGAGGCGATCGGCTTCGTGGCCTTTATGGCCGCCTGCACGGTTCGCGTCGCCAAGGCGCTGCGAGATCCTCATGAGGTCGAAAGGTAAGTCGTGGAAATTTTTGAAAAGCTGCCTGATGAGATTAATCATCTGGTCAGCGAGTTCAGCTCCACCCCTGTCGTGGGCGATCTGAGCTGCGGCATCACGCAGTACTCGTTTTGGCTGATCGTCTCCACGATCGTGCTCCTGATCGTCCTGGCCGTGTTCAAGAAGAAGCAGACCCTGGTTCCCAAGGGCTTCTTCGTCAACGGTTTCGAGTACATCATCGAGTACGTCGAGAACGATATCGGCAAGGGCGTCGTGGGTGAGAACTGGAAGAAGCACTTCCCGTTCCTGTGCTCGCTTTTCCTGTTCATTCTGATCAACAACATGATCGGCCTGATCCCGGGAATGAAGCCCGGCACCGGCGCAATCGGCTCCACCGCCGCGCTCGCCATCTTCGCCTTCGTGTACTTCATCTACTACGGATGCAAGGCTCACGGCGTGATCGGCTACATCAAGAGCCTCGCCCCGCAGGGCGTGAGCTTCCCGATGAACGTGCTCGTGTGGGTCGTCGAGCTTTTCTCGACCTTCCTGCGCCTCATCACGCTCGCCGTCCGTCTGTTCTGCAACATGTTCGCAGGACACGTGGTCATGGGCTCGTTCGCCATCATGGCGAGCATGTTCATGCAGCCGCTGCTTCAGCAGGTTTCCGCGGCCCACGCCGTCGGCGCCCTGCCTTCGCTAGCCTGGCTTGCCATCCTCATCCTGATCTATGCGATCGAGCTTGTGGTCGGCGCCATCCAGGCTTACGTCTTCACGGTCCTTACCGCCGTGTATGTCTCCGAGGCAGAGGAGGTCGCGGAGGAGGAGTAGTCTTCCGTTCGCGCCTTAAAGGTAAGGTAATTCGTTAAACCGCCGGTGCCCGTACCCATGGAGCCCGGCAGTTATAAAAAGGTTATCCTGCGTGAAATAAGACACGCACGACAAAGGAGGAATCGTGGGAGTTATCGGTTACGGTCTCGGTGTTATCGGCGCTGGTCTTGCTATCGGCCTGTCTGCTCTGGGTGCTACGGGTGCTATGGCCCGTCAGCCTGAGGTCCAGGGCCGCGTGTTCACCGTCTTCATCATGGGCTCCGCCTTCGGCGAGGCTCTGGCTCTGATCGGCTTCGTTGTCGCGCTGATCGTTAAATAGCACGGAGCGTCAAGTATGAATCTTTCATCCCAGAAGAGCGCGATCGCACTCTCCGCGTCCGCGGCCGCGCTGCTCATGCCGGTTTCCGCGTTCGCTGAGGACGGCGCTGCCGGTGCGGACATCCTCATCCCTAAGATGGCGGAGTTCATCCCGGCGCTTATCGCCTTCCTGATTATCTGGATCGTGCTGGCCAAGGTCGCCCTGCCGGGCATCATGAAAACCATGGAGGAGCGCGGCAAGAAGATCGAGGAGAGCCTCGACGAGGCCGAGAAGACCAAGCAGGAGGCTATCGCCAAGCGTGCTGAGTCCGACTCGATCGTCACCGACGCCCGTCGTCAGGCTGCCGACATTGTTCTCGAGGCCCGTAAGGACGCCGAGTCCGAGCGCGCCCGCATTATCGAGGCTGCTCACAAGGAGGCCGAGGAGATCATCGCCAAGGCTCATACGACCGTCGAGGACGAGCGCAAGTCCATCTACGCCGGTGCCGCGAGCTCCATCGCCGACCTGTCCGTTGCCGTCGCCACCAAGATCGTGGGCGAGGCACTCGAGGACGATGCCGAGCAGAAGAAGCTCATCGAGCGCTACATCCAGGAAGCAGGTAGCCTGAATGCCGACTAGCCGCTATCAGGACAAGGTGCTCGAGACCTACGCGCGCTCCCTTCTGGAAGCCGCTAAGGCCGAGAACCATGTGTTCGAGGACCTCGAGATGATCGAGCGTCTGGCTAGCGCCAGCCCCGAGATCATCGCCGTGCTCGACACCATGTCCAAGCGCGACCAGCTCGACCTTCTTCCCAAGGTGGCAGCTGCCTTTAAGTATGTTGCCGAGGAAGACGAGGATGTAGTGGGCGTGACCGTCACCACGGCGATCCCGCTCGACGACGAGCTGCGTCAAACCATCACTAAGAAATGCGAGCAGGACTTCGGCCGCAAGGTATTCCTTATCGAGCAGGTCGACCCGTCTATCGTGGGCGGCCTGGTGCTCGAGGCCCGCGGCGAGCGTCGTGACATTTCCGTCAAGACGCAGCTGCGCATCGCGCAGGAGACCCTCGCAAACTCTGCTAATTCGTACGGAGGTGAAGCCTAATGTCCGAAACCCTCAATGCCCAGGATATCGCCAAGAAACTGCAGGAGCAGCTCACGAGCCTCTCCGCGACGGTCGATACGCATGAGGTTTCAACGGTCGACGAGGTAGGCGACGGCATCGCGCGCGTCTC
>CABUGR010000063.1 GCA_902491135.1 uncultured Collinsella sp.
AAGGTCGACGACCTGCGCTATGGCGAGAATCCTCAGCAGAAGGCCACGGTCTATCGCTTTGCCGAGGGCTGCGAGAACACCGCGAGCTCGCAGTTCCCGCTCGTTGGCTCCGAGCAGATCCAGGGCAAGCCGCTCAGCTACAACAACTATCTGGATGCCGACGCCGCTTGGAACCTGGTCCGCGAGTTCGAGGAGCCGGCCTGCGTGATCCTCAAGCACCAGAACCCCTGCGGTTCCGCCGTTGCCGAGGACATCACGGCCGCCTACGACCGCGCCTTCGCCTGCGATCCCAAGAGCGCCTTCGGCGGCATCATCGCCTGCAACCGCGAGGTTCCCTATGAGCTGGTCGAGCACTTTGCCGATCAGAACAAGCAGTTCGTCGAGGTTATCATCGCCCCGAGCTACACTGCCGAGGCGCTCGAGCGCATGTCCAAGCGTCCCAACCTGCGCGTGCTGGCTACCGGCGGCGTGGACCACGGCGCCCAAGTGGAGCTGCGCTCCGTCGACGGCGGCATGCTGGTGCAGGAAGTCGACCACGTGACCGAGGATCCCGCGACCTTCACGTTCCCCACCGACCGCAAGCCCACCGACGCTGAGATGGCCGAGCTCGAGTTTGCCTGGAAGGTCTGCAAGGGCGTCAAGTCCAACGCCATCCTGGTTTCCAAGGGTAAGGCCGGCATTGGCATGGGCCCCGGTCAGCCCAACCGCGTTGACTCTGCACTGCTTGCCTGCGAGCGCGCCGAGGACTTCTGCGAGCGCGAGGGCGTGGAGAAGGGCGGCTTTGCCTGTGCAAGCGACGCGTTCTTCCCGTTCCGCGACAACGTCGACGTGCTTGCCGCGCACGGCGTGACCTGCATCATCCAGCCCGGCGGCTCCAAGCGCGACGACGAGAGCGTCCAGGCCTGCAACGAGCACAATATTGCGATGGTCTTCACGGGGGCCCGCCACTTCCGCCACTAAGTAGGGAGGTGGCGCTGCGGCTTGCCCAGCCACCGCACCTTGCCGCTCATTCGTCGCTCGCGTACCCAAGTACGCGTCGCTCCTCTTTCACGGCAATCTGCGGCACCTGGGCAACCCTCGCCGACCTGTTAGGTTGACTGGGGAGGATGGGATGTTATCTCGTCCCTTGGACTAGCCTCGCTTCTAAAATAATCTCCGCAAAAGACGGTCGCTCCGTTTGGAGGGCCGTCTTTTTGGTATAAGAGGACGGAATGACTAACACGAAAGGTATGACCATGCCCCAGATTGATGATGCCGAGCTGTTTGGCAATGCCGAGGATCAGCGTGCGTACGAGGACTTTTGCGCCAATCAGGAGGCGGTCGAGAAGTTTACGCTCGACAAGCCCGCGCTTGTCTGCCGTTGGCGCATGTCCAACAAAAAGGTACCCATGCTCAACCGTCACATCCGCGCGCTGTCTGAGCGCCTGGTGCAGGGCGAGCCACTCACCCATAACATGCTCAGCTGGGCCAAACAGCACGTTGAGTGGTCGCTTGCCGAGGGCGATTACACCGCACGCGACGGCGTGCTCATGCTGGTGATCGACATCAACGGCAACGCCGCCATGACGGTGGGGGAGTACGAGCCGCTCGCCGATACGTCGGCCAAGGCGCTGCGTGCCCGTTCCGCAGAGGCCCGCTCCGAGGCCGACGAAACCGGCGTGGCGCCCGAGCTGCTCGCCGCCGTCAACAACGGCGAGCTCGCCTTTGTGGTGCCAGCGGACGAGTGTCTGTGTGGCACGGCGACGCTCATCGAGCAGCTGGCCCAGACCAAGGGAATCCCGGTCACGCGCGTAGACATTCCCGCGCAGCTCAAGGGTGCGCTGTTCCTAGTGAGCGACGAGCACGGCGTGGTCCCCGCGACCGAGACGAACGCCGCCGAGGCCGACGCCGCCACGGTCGCCTTCTTCGCCGAAGGCTACGAAAAGCTCCGTGCCCGCCGCTAAATGATTTTTCTGGGACGGGGATTAAAGAATCATTTTGGTCCCCGCCGCCGCTGCGAGTGCGAGGCGGACAAAACGCCCCCGCTCGCGAACAGTTCTGTCACCTTGGTACCGCGCGCGGTGCGCACCTGCAGTTTCGCAGCCATAATGGTGGCAAGACAACCAAGAGGGGAGCGAAATCCATGGCGCTGATTTATGTCGTTGAAGACGACGAGCCCATTCGTCGTGAGCTTGTCGACATCCTTGCCCGCGCCGGGTTTGAAATCGAGGCCTGCGAATCGTTTGAGCATGTCTCGCGCGATATTCTCGCCGCCGCGCCCGACCTGGTGCTGCTCGATCTCACACTCCCTGTCAAAGACGGCCAGCACATCTGCCATGAGGTCCGTCGCGAATCCGAGGTCCCCATCATCGTTCTCACGTCGCGCACGACCGAGATCGACGAGGTCATGGCCATGACGCTCGGCGCGGACGACTTTGTTCCCAAGCCCTATAGCGCGCGCGTGCTTGTGGCGCGCATCAACGCACTGCTGCGTCGCACCGCGGCGGCGGGCGAGCGCAGCACGCTCGTCCACAAGGGACTGGAGCTCGACCTCGCACGCTCCATGGTCACCAACACGCAAACGGGCACCAGCACCGAGCTCACCAAAAACGAGCTGCGTATCCTCTCGCTGCTTCTGAGCCGCGCGGGCAAGATCGTTTCGCGCTCGGCTATCATGCAGGACCTGTGGGACTCCGACGCCTTCGTGGACGACAATACGCTCACTGTCAACATCAACCGCCTGCGCACCACGCTCGAAAAAATCGGCATCAAGGGGTATTTGACGACGCACCGCGGCCAGGGCTATTCGGTCTAGGGGACGGCTATGTCGTTTGCCAAGTTCTTTAAAGACGCGCTGCTTCCCGTCGCCGTGTGGGCGTGCGGCGTGCTGCTGAGCTGCTTTGTGCTGACGGTCGCTGGTGCTTCGACATCTATCGTGGTCGTGGCGGTCGGCGTGTCCTTTATCTTTGGTATGCTCGGCATCGTGATCGAGTACGCGCGCCGTCGTCGTTTTCTGCGCCAGCTGGAGCGTGCGGCAGAGGAGCTCGAGAGTCCCGCATGGGTGCAGGAGATGGTGCAATGCCCGACCTATGCCGAGGGCGAGCTCGAGTACGAGGTCTTGCGCCGGGTGGGCAAAGCCGCCTGCGACGAGGTTGCCGAAGGCCGGCGTCAGACCGATGACTATCGCGACTATATCGAGAGCTGGGTCCACGAGGCCAAGCTGCCTCTGGCGGCGGCTCACCTGATTTTGGAAAACCTTGATGGCAGCGAAGACGACCTGTCGCGTGTGGATGACCTGGGCCGCGAGCTGGCTCGCGTGGAGCGCTATATCGACCAGGCGCTGTACTACGCGCGCTCGGAAGTCGTGGAGCGCGACTACCTGATTCGCCGCTGGGGTCTCAAGACCTTGGTGACGGGCGCGATTAAAGCCAACGCGCGTGAGCTCATCGCGGCGCACGTGGCGCCGGTGTGCGGGAACCTTGACTTTGAGGTCTTTACCGACGAGAAGTGGCTCGAGTTTATTCTGGGGCAGCTCATCCAGAACAGCATTAAATACGCGCGCGAGGACGGCGCGAAGATCGTGTTTTCGGGCGCGTTGCTGGACGAGGGCCTGGCAAGCGAGCGCATCGAGCTCACTGTCGCGGACAACGGCTGCGGCGTGAGCGCGGCCGACCTGCCGCGCGTGTTCGAGAAGGGCTTTACCGGCGACAACGGCCGCACCACTAAGCGCGCAACGGGCATCGGCCTCTACCTGGTGGCGCGCCTCTGCTCCAAGATGGGCATCGACGTCACCGCGGCATCCGAGCCCGGCAAAGGCTTTGTCGTCACGTTTGCCTTCTCGACCAACAAGTTTCAATACTTTGAGTAGTCGTCGCGGTGTAACGTCCCGGAGCGTCATTCACGTTAAGACAATTATCCCAAACGGGATAATTCCATCATGATGTGCTATGATTATCCCGTTTGGGATAATCATAGGGGATTAGCATGCAAGACTGGAATGAGCGAACGATTTTTGACCCAGCTGAACTCGGTGCATATTTGCGTGAGCGCCGGAAGAAGCTCGGTTATACCCAACGCGATGTGGCTGATTTCAACCAGTGCAGTTTGCGCTTTGTGAGCGAGCTTGAGCGTGGAAAGGCGGGTGCCAATCTTCGCCAAACCCTTCAAATCGCTAACAGCTTGGGGGTCGATTTGATCCTGAGGGAGAGGGGCGACGGCTCATGGCATTAAAGGTTTATCGTGAGTATCGGGGAACGTTTGAGCTGGTCGGAGAATTTGAGAGGGCCGACCCCGTAAACGAGACGTTTGCATATGATGAGGGATATCTTGAACGCGACGATGCTGCCGCACTCTCAGCTTCTCTTCCCTTGCGACATGAGCCATATGCCAGCAATGAGTTTTCGGCCTTCTTTTCGGGCATGCTTCCCGAGGGCCCGGTTCGGCATGAGCTGTCGATGCGTTTTCAAATCCCCCAGTCAGACTATTTATCGATGCTCGAGCGTTTGGGCGATGAGTGCGTTGGTGCCTTGAGGTTTCTCGGCGATGAGAAATCGAGCTACGATCCGGGCTATCGTCCTCTGCAAGACGAGGATTTTGAGGCACTTTCTAAGGCGGAAGTGTTTGAGATTGCAAATGATATGCAGGATTCGAGGCTGTCGTTGGCGGGCGCTCAGTCTAAAACCGGTTGGTTTTTACCGCGCGGTAAAGATGCAAAAAAGGCCGGGTCGGGGGATTGGATGCTGCCGCTCGGCTCTGCCCCCTCGACTCACATAGTCAAGATTGCTTCAACTAAACATCCGGATTTGCCGTTCAACGAATTAATTTGCATGACGGCAGCGTCTGCTGCTGGGCTTGAAATTGCCCGTTCAGAAGCTTCGGATACGATTCCTGGTGCGTTCTTTTCCGAGCGTTATGACAGAATCTGGAGCAATGAGCCGCCGTCGATGAGCGGATTCGATGTGCCTCTGAGGCTGCATCAGGAGGATTTTTGCCAAGCGGTTGGCTGGCCTTCGTATATGAAATACGAGACACGTCCCGATAGCTGCTATATGGCTCTTTGCGGCCGATTGATAAGAGAGCAATCGTCTAACGTAATTGCTGATACTCAAATGTTCGCTCGTCAGGTAATGGTCGATTATGCGTTGGGGAATTGCGACTCGCATCTCAAGAACCATTCGTTTCTTTATAGTCCGAGTTGGCGGGAAAAGAGGTTGGCCCCTGCATACGATATTGTTTGCACGACGATAATGGGATACGACCATAATCTTGGGATTGATATTGGGGATCACCGGGTGATCGATGGGGTGACTCCTGAAGATTTCGAATTCATGTCTCAAGATTTGCATCTGCCACTCAAGATGATCAAGAACATCGCGGCGGAAGTGGCTGAAGAGGTGTCTGCCCAGCTTGCAGAACTTGCCTCTGCAACCGGAGATTTGGGTCGGGTCGCTCTGAAAATTCAGACGGATTCCGTTGAGAGAATGAGGGTTCTGGAGCAATTCTCAGCCTAAAGCAAAGCGGGGCCACCGTAATGGTGGTCCCGCTCTTGGAAGACTTGGGCACGTGGGCTTGCGCTCCGCGATGCGTTAGGCGTACGTTTGCTACTTCACGACCAAGATGTCGCAGTCGGTGTTGCGCAGCAGGAACGTCGAAATTGAACCCAGGAGTGCATACTTGATCGAGGACAGGCCACGAGCGCCGCAGAGCACCAGGTCGGGCTTGACCACGTCGAGCATCTCGTCTTTGAGCGTCTCGCGAATGCGGCCGGCGCGAATCATGACCTCGACCTCGGGAATGTCGAGATTGGCCTTGGCCTCTTCGAGCTGCTTGGCGATGGAGTTCTTAAATGCCTCCTCTAGGCCGTTGACCAGATCGACCGGATAGGAACCGGCGCTCTCGAGTGCCGTGGAATCGATAACGTGGCCGATAATCAGCTTGGCGCCGTTGTTCGCGGCGACCTTGATGGCGCGTGCGAGCACAAAATCCTGCTGCTCAGTACCGTCGAGTGAAACAAATACCTTGGTGTAGCCCTCGTTCATGGTTTCCTCCTTGGTCTATCGCACGGGCGTGGGGCTCGTGCATCGGGCGGGCGCGGATGCGTGGCCGCCGGACACTTTATCTTGTTGCAGTTATACCCGAGGATTTGGGTTTGACCGCTCACAATTCTGTGAACGGGCGAGTTTTTTGGTAAGGGTGGGCGCGGTCGCGGCCGAACGGTTGATAATGGGACATCGCCCGCAACCGTCCGCAGAACAATATCGGCGGGTGTCTAACGAGGGGGTCCCTTTGGATATCATTGAGCTTCTAAAATCTGCCTTCATGGGCCTGGTCGAGGGCATCACCGAATGGCTGCCTGTTTCGTCGACCGGTCACATGATCTTGGTGGACGAGTTCGTCAAGATGAACGTGAGCGAGACGTTCTGGAATATGTTCCTGGTCGTGATTCAGCTCGGCGCCATTCTGGCCGTCTGTGT
>CABUGR010000064.1 GCA_902491135.1 uncultured Collinsella sp.
GAGACCAACCCCGGTGGCCACGTGCTCGTCATCTACGACGACCTGTCCAAGCAGGCCGTGGCCTACCGTCAGATGTCGCTGACGCTGCATCGTCCGCCCGGACGCGAGGCCTATCCTGGCGACATCTTCTACCTGCACTCTCGTCTGCTCGAGCGTGCAGTCAAGATGTCCAAGAAGAACGGTTACGGCTCCATGACGGCTCTTCCGATCATCGAGACCCAGGACGGCGACGTCTCGGCCTACATTCCGACCAACGTCATTTCCATTACCGATGGTCAGATCTACCTGCAGTCCGAGCTCTTCTTCCAGGGCCAGCGCCCGGCGGTCGACGTGGGCATTTCCGTGTCCCGCGTCGGTGGCGACGCACAGACCAAGGCCATGAAGCAGGTCGCCGGCAACCTCCGTCTGGACCTTGCTTCGTACCAGGAGCTCGCCGGCTTCACACAGTTCGGCTCCGACCTCGACGAGGCCACGCAAAAGCAGCTTACCCACGGCGCTCGCATGACCGAACTCCTGAAGCAGCCGCGTTATAAACCGTTTGAGGTTGGCGAGCAGATCGTTGCGCTGTTCGCTGGCAACGAGGGCTTCCTGGATGACCTGGAGATCGCCGACGTGCTGCCCTTCCGTGCCGAGCTCATCGAGTACATGGACAATGGCTTTGGCTCGCTGCTCGACAAGGTTCGTTCCAAGAAGATCGACGACGACACCAAGGCCGAGCTCTTGCGCGTCATCGGCGACTTCAAGCAGCAGTTCATGGCCAAGCACCATTCGGATGTTTCTGGATCAGAGGAGAACTAAGCCCCATGGCCAACCTTCGCGACATTAAGAAGCGAATCTCCTCGGTTACCACGACCAAGCAGATCACGCGCACGATGGAGATGGTCTCTACGGCCAAGATCCGTCGTGCCCTCGATCGCTCCAAGCAGGCCGAGCCCTATAAGGAGGCGCTGACCGACGTCATGTTGACGGTTGCCGGCGACGCCTCCTGCTCGGGCAACGATCCCATGCTGCACAAGCATGAGAGCGTCAAGCATGGCCTGATTGTCGTTATTGCCTCGGACCGCGGCCTTGCCGGTGGTTTCAATACGACGGTGGAGCGCGCGGCCGAAAAGCTCGCCGCTTCTTGGGCGAACGACGGCGTCGAGTGCGAGATCATCGCGTGCGGACGCAAACCGGCCGCGTATTTCCGCGACCGCGCAAACGTCATCATGCACTTTGAGGGCAACTCCTCTGAGCCCGATTTCAATCAGGCCCGCATGATCTCCTCTCATATCTGCGATGCGTATCGTGCCGGTGAGCTTGACCGTGTCGAGCTTGTCTACCACCACGCCAAGAACCGCGTGGATCAGGAGCTTCGCGTAGAGCATCTGTTGCCGCTCGACCCCGAGATGATCGCTATGGCCCACGGTCCGCGTAAGAACGAGACCGACGCCCCTAAGCGCATCTCGTCCACGTTCGAGTTCGTGCCCTCTCCCGAGCATGTTCTCGGCAAGCTTGTGCCGTCTTATATCCTGACGGTCATCTACCAGGCCCTGATCGATTCGGCGGCTGCCGAGCAGGGTGCACGCCGCAAGGCCATGCACTCCGCGACGGAAAACGCCACCGCGATCATCTCGACCCTTACCCGCACGTATAGTCGCGTGCGCCAGGCTTCGATCACGACCGAGATTAACGAGATCGTCGGCGGAGCCTCAGCATTGGAGGAACAGTAATGGCTAATAACACCGTAAAGCTTGCGGTCGAGGAAGCCACCAAGAAGACGACTGCCGGTGATGGTCGCATCGTGCGAATCATCGGCCCTGTCGTCGACGTCAAGTTTGACGGCGCGGTGCCCCCGATCTACAACGCGCTCACGGTCGAGGCCGAGACCCCGATCGGTCATCTGAGCACGATCCTCGAGGTCGAGAGCCAGCTTCCGGGTGGCGTCGTCCGCACGGTCGCCATGTCCTCGACCGACGGCCTGCAGCGTGGTCTCATCGCCACCGATACCGGTGAGCCCATGAAGATGCCCGTTGGTCCCAAGACGCTCGGCCGCATTTGGAACGTCATGGGCAAGCCCGTCGACGGCAAGCCCATGCCCGAGGTGGAGGAGTTCTACCCCATCCACCATGCAGCACCCCGTTTCGACGAGCTTACCACCAAGACCGAGATCTTCGAGACCGGCATCAAGGCCGTCGACCTGCTCGAGCCCTACATCCGTGGCGGCAAAACAGGTCTGTTCGGCGGCGCCGGCGTCGGCAAGACCGTTCTGATTCAGGAGCTCATCAACAACCTCGCCCAGGAGCACGGCGGCACCTCGGCGTCGGCGAGCGTACCCGCGAGGGCACCGACCTGTTCCTCGAGATGAGCGAGTCTGGCGTTATCGACAAGACCTGCTTGGTCTATGGTCAGATGAACGAGCCGCCCGGAGCGCGTCTGCGCATCGGTCTGGCCGGCCTTACCACCGCTGAGTATTTCCGCGATCGTGGCCAGGACGTCCTGCTGTTCATCGATAACATCTTCCGCTTCTCCCAGGCCGGTTCCGAGGTTTCCGCCCTTCTGGGCCGTATGCCGTCCGCCGTTGGCTACCAGCCCACGCTGGCTACCGAGATGGGCGACCTCCAGGAGCGCATCACCTCGACCAAGACGGGCTCCATCACCTCCGTTCAGGCTGTCTACGTCCCCGCAGACGACCTGACCGACCCGGCTCCTGCCACGACGTTTACGCACCTCGACGCCACTACGGTTCTTTCGCGTAGCATTTCGTCGCTCGGCCTGTTCCCGGCCATCGACCCGCTCGCGTCTTCCTCCGACGCCCTCGATCCCTCGATCGTCGGCGAGGAGCACTACCGTGTCGCCGTTAAGGTTCAGGAGCTCCTGCAGGAGTACTCCGACCTTCAGGACATCATCGCCATTTTGGGTATGGACGAGCTGTCCGAGGAGCAGCGCCTTACGGTCAACCGCGCTCGTAAGATTCAGCAGTTCCTCTCGCAGTCCTTCCACGTCGCCGAGAAGTTCACCGGCAACCCCGGTGTCTACGTCCGCGTCGAGGATACCGTCCGCTCCTTTGCCGAGATTGTCGACGGCAAGGCCGATGACCTGCCCGAGCAGGCTTTCCGCTATGCTTCCACGATTGAGGACGTGCGCGAGCGCGCCCGCAAGATGGGGGAGAAGTAGGTTATGCGTATCCGCATCGTGTGCCCCGTGAGCTGCGCCTATGAGGGCGACGCTGCGTTTGTGTCGATTCCGTCCACGGATGGTGAGTTTGGCGTTCTGCCTGCTCACTCCAGCGAGATCTGCACGATCGACCGCGGTTACGTTCGCGTTTCCGATAAGGCCATGGGCACTGTCGACCACACGTTTGCCGTGGCCGGCGGCTATGCCCAGGTTGCGGACGATGTCGTGACCGTTCTCGCCGAGCGCGCTTGCGATTTGGCGACCGTCGATGCCGACAAGCTTAAAGCTGATATTCAAGGTTTTGAAGAGAAGCTGGGTAATTTGTCGGAGGATGATGCACGCCGCGCCTACCTCTATAATGAAATCGCATGGTGTAAGCTCAAGCTTGCCCAATAGTCAAACGATTTAGCGTTCGACCATTTGCGAACACATCATGCCCGGGATGGCCTAGCCACCCCGGGCATGCTTTTTGAAAGGGTAGACCTTGGATATTATCCGCGTTGAGGGTGGCCACGCCATCGGAGGCTCCGTGCCCGTTTCGGGTGCCAAGAACTCCGCGCTCAAACTCATGGCGGCAACGCTTCTGGCGCCGGGCAAGACGACGCTGCAGAACGTGCCAGATATTTCCGATGTCCACGTGATGGGCAAGGTGCTCAAGGGCATGGGCGCAACAATCGATGTTCTCGACGAGCACACGCTCGAGATTGATACCTCTCAGGTCGATTCCTGGGAGGCTCCCTATGAGCTCGTCGCTAAGATGCGTGCTTCCACCGCTGTCATGGGGCCTCTGTTGGGCCGCTTCCATCGCGCCAAGATTGCCATGCCGGGTGGCTGCAACCTGGGTGCTCGCAAGATCGATATGCACATTCTTGGTCTTGAGGCCCTGGGCGTTGAGTTCGATACCGCCCACGGTTACATCAACGCTAATGCGCCCCAAGGTCTGCGCGGTACCACCGTCACGCTCGAGTTCGCCAGCGTCGGTGCGACCGAGAACCTCATCATGGCCTCTGTGCGCGCACAGGGCACCACGGTTATCGACAATGCCGCCCGCGAGCCCGAGATCGTCGATCTCGCCAACATGCTCAACGAGATGGGCGCTAAGATTGTCGGCGCCGGTACGCCTGTCGTGACCATCGAGGGCGTGGAAGAGCTGCATCCTGTTACCCATCGCGTAGTGGGCGACCGCATCGAGGCCGGTACCTTTATCGTTGCCGGTGCGTTGATGGCCGACGATCGCGGTGTCGATGTCATGGGCTTTTGCCCCATTCACTTGGGCATGGTGCTCAAGAAGATGGAGCTCATGGGTATCGACTGCGAGCGCGTCGAGGATGGCGTCCATGTAAACCGTGCCGAGCGTATCAAGCCGGTCGACATCCAGACGCTTCCGTTCCCCGGCTTCCCGACGGACATGCAGGCGCAGATTATGGTGCTCTCCGCCCTTGCCGACGGCAGTTCCGTTATTACCGAGAACATCTTCGAGAATCGCTTTATGTTTGCCTCTGAGCTGGTGCGCATGGGTGCCGACATTCGTATCGAGAGCCATCATGCCATGATTCATGGCGTTAAGGGCTTCTCGGGTGCACAGGTTACCTCGCCCGATCTGCGTGGCGGAGCGGCCCTCGTCGTAGCGGGCTTGATCGCCGACGGGACGACCGAGGTTTCGGCCATCCATCACATCAAGCGCGGCTACGAGCAGTTCGTCGAAAAGCTGCAGGCGCTCGGCGCGCATGTCGAGCATGCTTCCGTCCCCGATCCCGTCATCTACTAATACAGGTTGCCTATGTTTAATAAAAAGCCCCTCGCGGATACCACCGCCCGAAGACCCTCAACTGGTGCGCAGGCCAAGATCTACAGTCGCGATAACGTGGCTCGCTATTCCGAGCGCGCTCGTCAACGTCGTCGTAGCCACACGATTCGTCACGTCGCGCTCATTGTCGTGCTTGGTGTGCTGCTGAGTGCCACTACCGCTGCCGGCCTGTGGTTTGCCACCATTATGGGCAAGCTCGGCGATTCTAATGTCATTACCGATAATCTGCGTCGGGTTCTGGTTGACACCGATGAGGCAAAGGATCCGTTCTACGTGCTGCTTCTTGGCACCGACGGCCGTCCGGGCGAGGATACGTATCGTGCCGACTCGATTATCCTGGCACGCATCGACCCCACGCAAAAGCAGGCGACGCTCATTTCCGTTCCGCGCGACACCAAGGTCGAGTACAAGGGCGAGACCATGAAGATCAACGCCTGCCATACCGTTGGCGGCGCCGAGGCCATGGTCGAGGCGGTCAACGAGCTGTGCGGTGTTCAGATTTCCCACTATGCCGAGGTCAGCTTCGACGGTATGCAGGCGCTGATTGATTCGGTTGGCGGTATCGACATTAACGCAACCGATGATGTTGACGACCCCGAGCACTTGGATATTAAGATTACCGCTGGCCAGCAGCATATGGACGGTGCCACCGCCCTTACCTATGCCCGCTGCCGCTACACCTATGCCGACGGCGATTACACGCGCATGCGCCACCAGCGTCAGGTGCTTGGCGCCCTTGCCAACCAGATTCTCAATAACTTCGATGCCACGAAGATTTTTGGCTTGGTTAATTCGCTGTCCGATATGCTCGTAACCGATATGAGCGTTCAGGATATCGTGGCTACGGTCAACGCCATGCGCGGTATGGATGTCGACGGTATCTACTCGGCCAACCTGCCCTCGTACGCCGACGACAGCACCATGATCGACGGTGTGAGCTACGTCTTTGTCTACGAGGACGAGCTCAAGGAAATGATGGAGCGCGTCGATGCCGGCAAGGATCCCAAGGGTCCCAACACCATGGGTCTTTCCGACGGTTCCAGTTCTACGATCGGCGACCTGAACAACAACACGTCTGACGACTACGCAAACGGTACCGCAACTTCATCGGTCAGCTCTGACGATTCCGATGACTCAGGCGATTCGAGCGATTCGGACTACTACGAAGAGCCCACCGGCGACGGCAACGGCTACGAAGCTAACTACTAAGTTACGGCGTTTTACCAAACGCCGTAACGGCTCGACGCTGCGCGGGCCGCATTTGGACAATCTGACGTTCAACTTCAAGGGCGCGACCAGAAGGTCAGCGCCCTTTCGCTTCACGTCACCTTGTCTCAAATGCGACCCGCTCGCTGTCGTTGCCAAAACATCGGCGTTGCCGGAACACTTGGCACTTGGGGACGTTCCTTTTAATATGAGCAGGACATTGTCAAGAGGCAAAATCGGGCCTGG
>CABUGR010000065.1 GCA_902491135.1 uncultured Collinsella sp.
ATTAGAGGATGAGGCTCCATTAGACGACTGGCCACCGCCCGAAGAAGCACCGCCAGACACATTGGAAGTATCACCGGCTCCCGTATTTTGGGCAGCAGATTTATCGCCAGACTTCTTGCCGTCCTGGTCCTCAGACTTCTTGCTATCCGAGCTTTTATCCGATTCCTTGTGCGAAGACTCGGAATCGTCCTTGGACTTGGACTCATCTTTTGCGTCATTCGATGACTTGGAATCCTTGGAACTGGCCTCGCCCGAAGCGGCAGACGAGCCAGACGCCTTGGTGTCCTTGGTGACGACGCTCTCCCCCGTCACAGTCTGAACGATCCAGTCAATGGACCAGGCGCCGCTCTCGGAAGGATGGACGAAGCCCAGCGATATGACAATCAGCGCAACGCACGCGGCGGTCAGGACGCCAGTAAGCGCCTTCCGTCGAGGGGCGGACGCCGTCGAAGCGGCGCCCTGTTGCTTTGAATCGTCGAACTGAATGAACGAGGAATCTGGTTGCTTGGGGTCAGCGTCCTTGGATTTATTGGACACAGCCCTCACCTACCGACGTTTGGTGAACACGAACACGCCGACGATGGCGAGACCGATGACGCCGGCGGCAACGCCGACGATGGCGAGCGGATTGGTGCCAGTCTCCTGCTCGGAAGCACTAGAGGACTTCTTAGCAGTGGTCGTGGAAGCAGCGCCCGTATCGGACTTGGAATCGGACTTCTTGTCGGACTTGCTGTCCTTCTTGTCAGACTTCTTGTCAGACTTCTTCTCGTCCTTCTTGTCGGACTTCTTGTCGTCCTTGGTCTCCGTCTTGATTGACACTGTTGTCTTGGTCACCGGCTTCTTGCCCGGGGCAATAGCGCCGCCCTTCGAGCCGGAACCAGAACCCGTGCCAGCGCCAGTGCCGGAACCGGTACCAGAACCGCTACCGCCGTTGGAACCAGCACCGCCATTGCCGCCAGGGTTAACGGCATTCTTGGTCCACTTGGCATACAACGTAAGGTCGGCCGTCACCGGCGTACCGAAGTCATACGCCTGCGTGCAAGCCTCATCGGTGAACCAACCGCCGAAAGCGTAGCCATCGCGCGTCGGATCGGCCGGCTTGACCAGCTTGCCATCGGACGTAGCAACAAACTTAGTGTCGCAAGCAGACCCGCCGTTGGAATTAAAGGCAACCGTCCAAGACTCAACGGCCCCCAGCTTGAACAGAGTGCCCGAGTCATTGATGTAGTACAGGTTGCCAGATGCATCGGCAATGACCGGAGAGTCGCAGTGCTGGTAATGGCCAGCCGCATCATAAATCTGCGTCGCCTCTGCATCGCCGAGCGTATAGCGATATACGCCACCACCAGCAGAGTAGTTGACGTAATCCTTGCTATCCGCGCTGTTAACGGTGAAGTACACATAGGTCTTGCCGCCCTGAACACTCACCAGCGGAGTAGCAGCAATACCGTTAAATCCGGCCGGCAGTTCTTTACCGTCAGCAGCGGTGACCATCGTGGTCTTACCGGTCTTCAGATTATAGAGAGCCAGAGCAGAGCCAGTAGCCGTCTGTCCGCCGACAATCAAGTTTTCGCCAGCCACCGCCGGTGCGCTCATGTTATTCGTAAGACCCAGATCGACCGTCTTCTGCTCGCTCAGCACGCCCTTCGCCGAAAGCGAAATCACATGGAGCTTTCCATCGTGCGTCATCTGATAGAAGGTCGAACCATTGGACGGATCGGCGACACAGTCGGCGTTCGCGAGAGCGCCGAGCTTCATGGTCGAAACGACATCGCCCGTCGTCTTATCAATGCACTTAAGCGTGCCCGCGCTCGTAGGAACGATGGCATACTTATCCGTCAAAGCCGCACCAGTCCAGTAATAGCCCTCGGCAGGGTCGATGTTCTGCCAAGAGACTTCGCCCGTGGCAATCTTGATACGCTTAAGGGAGCCGTTGCCGTAGGTCGCGTTGTAATTCTCGTCATACGAAATATCGACCGAGCCTGCATAGACGTACTCGCCGTCCGAAACGACGGTGCAGGAGCTCTGCGTCAAATCCGTCAAACCAGGCGTCAGCCACTTGCAGATCAGCTTGTCTGCAGTAATCGCCTGGACCGCACCGCCGTTGAGCGGAACGATGATAAGGCCATTGGTATAGATCGGACGAGAAGTATAGCTCACCTTGGAGGCAAGCGGCGCAGAGGCAACCTTTTTGCCCGTGGACGAATCGATCTTGATGAGCTCGTTCTCGGTCGCGATGTACACAAAGCCGTTAGCGATGACAGGCTCGCTGCAGTTGGCATACTGCTGACCAGACTCGGCCTTCCAATCGAAGGCCCACTTAAGACCGGCGGCCTGCGCAGGCGTCTTGGCCGTAGCCGGCCCACTCGGCATCCCAATCAGGAGTCGTCGCGCTCGGGTCCACGACAATCTTGTCGGGATCGGGCATGGCCGAATCGTCGGTGGTATAGGCAAGCGTAACCTTATCGCCGCTCTTGAGCGTAATCTGATTGGCGCAGAGTAAGGAGGGCTCTCCGTTGATATACAGGTGCCAATATTTATTGGTCGCAGCATCCCAGGCATACGGCTTGTGATCGAACGGCGAATTGATGGAATTGAGGAACCAGTACTCACCACTCTGGGAGCCGTTGTACGTAACGCCCTTGGCCTTCAGGACCGTCTCAATAAGGTTCTGGGCAGTAGAGCCTTCGGGCAAAGAAACATTGCTTGCCGAGCCCCAGCGAGTATTGTTGCCGTTGACATCGGGACCGATAACATCGACAGACCCAAGCACCTGACCGGGGAGGGCATCGGCGTCAGCACCATACATAAAGGTGACGGCATCGCCCTCTTGAAGCTCGTAGGCACCGGCGCCAACGTCGGCGAACTTGCCATTTACGTAGAAGCGCCAATAGCTATTGGTCGCAGCATCCCAGCCATAGGACTTACCATCGAACGGCGAAGTAATGCCGTTGAGGAACCAGCCCCAAGACGATTCGCCAGCATCGAGAGTAAGGCCGGTCTGCTCAAGGAGATCCTTAGCAGTGGAGCCTGCCTTGAGGCTCGTCTGGCCCGTCGAAGCCCAAACCTGTTGCTTGCCGTCCTTGTCCTTACCAAGTACCTGAACGGAAGCATGGACAGAATCGGACGGCAACTGGTCGCCCCAGCCACCGTAGAACCACGTAACGGTATCACCAGCATGAATGGTGACATTGTCTGCCGTGTAGTCGCTCGACTTGCCGTTGATGAACAGCTGCCAATAGGTCGAATAATCGAGCGGCGTACCCAGTTCAACGCCGTTGTACTTAAGGCTCAGAATGAAGGAGCCCGCAGCAACGGCGTCGATGCCATTCGCCTCGAGCGCGACCTTCGTAAGGTCAAGTGCGTTCGAGCCGGACGTCACCACATACTGCGCGTTATCGACCCAAGTCTGAGTCTTGCCCTGGGCATCGCGACCAATGACGGTCACATTTGCGGCAACCTGGTCCTTAACAACGGGGGTAGTGCTACCAGCCGTATAGGCAAACTCAATCTTCTGCCCCTGGGCGAGTTTAACGCTGCTCGCGCCGACCGAGGAAGACGCGCCGTCGACGAACAGCTGCCAGAAGGCATAAGTCGTCGGATCGTAGGCAAGCGTGCGGCCATCGTTCGGGGATGTGATGCTTTTGAGGTAGAAACCGTATGCCGTGTTCGGATCGTAATCCGCCTTAAAGCCCGTCTTCTGCTGCAGCTTAACGAAGGCATCCGCAGCCGTTGCGCCCTCGTCGAGCTTGAGCTGCGTAGGCGCCACCCAGGTCTGAGCCTTGCCGTCGGCATCGGTGCCGATAATCGAGAACGAGACCTCGACCTGCTTCTTGGCAGCATCGCCGGTTTCTGTCGGGTTCTCTGTCTGAACGGCAGCCGCGGCGGCAGATCCCGCTTGGCCAGCGGATGCCGCCGAAGACTGCTTGCTCGCGGCAGGGCTCTCCCCCGTCGCCGAGCCTTCGTCGCCAGTTGCTGCCTTTGTTGTGGCGGCACTAGCTGCAGGCGCGCTCCCAGAATCCGAAACCTCGGCGCCGCTCTGCTCAGCGGTACCGCCCGCAAGCGCTGCGTCCTCGCCTGGCGTCGTAGCCTGAGCCACAGCGTCGGTAATGCCCTCGGCACCCTCGGCCCACAGCTGAGCCGGCGTGGTGCTGAAGGCCATCGCGAAGGCCAGGAATGCCACCAGGCAGCGCTTTGCCACGCCGCGCGCGATTACGCCACGGCGACGAAGCGAGGCACGCTGGCACTCGTCCTCAAACATATCCATTTGTCTCCTACTGTCTGTACTTGGAGCGTTGCCTTGAAGCTGCCCCACGTCATCGCGCATGTTGCGCTCGAGTTCCCCCATCGGGGTCCCCCTTCCCTCCAGAGCCCTATGCACACCGGCGGCATACGCCGCAGCCGCATGCAAGATGGGAGGCGATCCGACTTAACCTTAACGACTCGGGCGCGCCGTCCGATCTGCGACGCGAACATCCCGAGCCAAGAGGAATTACGGTTACTGGTACAGCCGGGGACTTGCACCCCGATTCTCCCAAACGCGCAGGAAAACCGCGCATTCGTGCGTCTCCGCACCACCATCTAGGCCATCGATTAAAACCGTCAATATGCTATCACGCAAAAGGGCCTCGCACGCAGGCGAAGCCCAAGGTAAAAGCTATTGTTTGCGATAGGAGAATGCGGTGACGGTCGCAGCCTCTAGTGCTTGCCGCCGTGGCTGTTGAGCCAGATATTGCGACCCAGCATAAGCGCCAGCACCAGCGCGCTCACGTAGCCCATAAAGCCAATGACTGGGATACCAAACACAACCGGCTCGATGCGTGCATAGTACACCACCGACGAACCGATAAACAGACCGGCGATCACAATCGCCATCGACATGCGGTCGATGATTCCGCCCAGCTGTCGCAGCGCCTTATCGCTGCTCATGATCTGCGTGTTCACCTTAAGCTGGCCGCGCGTGAGCATACGCGAAGCCAAGCCCAGATACTCGGCCGCCTCGAGCGAGCCCTTCGCCGCGCGATAGCTGCTCGCGGCAAAGTCGCGGCTCATCTCGCGCATGCGGGCATAGATGCTCTTCTCGTTTTTGATATGAGCCTGAATGATCTGGATCATGTTGACGTTGGGCATGTACTCGGTCAACAGGCCCTCGAGCGTCACCATGCCGCGGGCGAACATCGTCACCACGCTCGGCAGCTCAACGTCATTCTTACGCGCGAGGTTTAACAGCGAGGTCAAAAACTCGCCGATATCCAGATCCTTCAGGTCAAGGCCCGCAAAGTCAGCCACGATAAAGTCAAGGTCGGACAAAAAGGCCGAATGATCGAGCTCAGCCGAGTCGCCACGCGCCACGGCGAAGCGCATGAGCGAATCCTTGAGCTTTGGCACGTCGCCCTCGGCCACGGCAAAGATCATATCCTTGACGATACCGCGGTCGTGGCTCGACATGCGTCCGACCATGCCCAAGTCGATAAAGTAGACGATGCCGTCCTTGAGAATGATGTTTCCCGCATGCGGGTCGGCATGGAAAAAGCCGTCATCAAGCACCTGCGTCGAGTAGTCCTCGACGATTGCGGCACCGATCTTTTCCAAGTCATAGCCCTCGGCCACCAAGCGTTCAGGATCGGCGATCGAAATGCCGTCGACGTAGTCCATAACCACCACGTGCTCGGTGCACAGGTCCAGATAGGATTTAGGGCACGTCACGCCATGAACGCTCTTATGGAACTCGTAGAAGTCGTTGAGGTTTTTGGCCTCGGCCAAAAAGTTGGTCTCCTCGCGAAACGAGGTCCACAACTCCTCGACTACGCCGTGCAGGTCAACGAATTGATCGGTGTTGACGAACTTGGAAACAATGCGCACCACCGAGCGGATGATATCGATGTCCTGCGCCATAACCTGCTGCGCACCGGGGCGCTGCACCTTGACGGCTACGTCCTCGCCCGTCACCAGACGAGCGCGGTGCACCTGCGCGAGCGATGCGCTACCAAGCGGATTGGGGTCGATCGCATCGAACATCTCCCCCAGGCGCAGGCCGTATTCCTCTTCCAAGCAGCGGAGCACTACCTCGTACGGCACCGGCTCCACGTCGGAACGCAGACGGCGCAGCTCATCGCAAAAGCGCTGCGGCAGAATCTCGGACCGGTTGGCCAGAATCTGCCCCATCTTGACGAACATGGGGCCGAGCTCCTCGAGCAGGCGGCGCAAGCGAACCGGCGTGAGGTTATCCCACACACGGTACTTTTTGACCAAGCGAACAATCTGCCCGATGCGTTCGCGACGACCCGCCGGCGTGAGCTGGTATTCCTCGTCCGGCGCCATCGCGTCGGGCTCTTCGGGCACCATATCGACAGCGCGCGGC